>CALBPO010000252.1 GCA_937899295.1 uncultured Opitutia bacterium | reverse complement strand
GCGCGCAGATCCACAATAAGCTGATCCAAGACAACCGCGTGACTAATATCGAGAAGACGAAGGCCCGCCACCTGCAGTTATGCGACCTGCCCTGCGATGCCTACCCTCGCATCGTAATGGATTTATCCTTTATTTCGTTGACCAAAGTATTGCCATCCGTCTGGCAATTCCTTGAAGCCAACGGCTACTTAATTGCACTAGTCAAACCTCAATTTGAAGCTGAAAAGCACGAAGTCGACGCTGGGCGTGGCGTCATCCGCGACGAGGCAATTCATAATCGAGTGCTTGCCCAGATAAAAGGCTTTGCTCTCGAGCAGTTGCCATGCGCCGAGCTACTCGGTATGATGGAATCATCAATTAAAGGTACTGACGGCAACCGCGAGTTTCTCCTCGGTCTTAGGCGCGGCAAGATAAGTCCACGCCAATAGCAACTAAGCAATTGAAAAGGCAAAAGTTGAGCCTCCGCACAATTGGAGGTGGCATCCGAAACAGATGCCATGTCAGTGGTCTAAAAATCACAATTAATGGGGTTAAATGAGAATAAGGATTCAAGATTAAGCAGAAAAGCTTTTAGGAGAACTTTCGCTTTGACAGGACGCGCTCAAGTAATTCTAAATTGCCTCATATGGACAACACTCCTTATCAAAAATTGCTCACACCTGTGCACCACATCATCGGTCTAATTCTAACTTTTCTAGTATTTATATTGATGTCAATTTTACTCGTCCCTTTTACCTTCTCGGCCAATACTTTGATCGCACAAGGCCAGGCTTGCCTGACTGCAGTGCCAATCACTGCGGTATTCTGGTTCGCATACAACATGTTCATGGTGGTGCTGCTTGACCAAAAAAAGCAAAAAAAGTAAGCGGGTATTAGATTTTACTAATCCATTTGCAGGCCGCCCGACATGGACGGCCTTTTTTGGACATATTCTATATAGTCTCTTTTCGACCGTTAGATAATTGCGCAATGCAATAAACTATCGCTCCAGTTGCCCTAATTTTTTCACGAAAGCCTCTATAGTATAAGTAGTTACATCCACAGATGAGCTTAATTTTTGCGAAGAATCTACCTCAACTTAGCGATTAAGCAGAGCAATTAACTCCCCTATTCATCATCCCAGTCTTCTAGTTTATCTTCGCGCTTCTTTTCCACCCGTATACCCACCCAGATCGCTAATTCGTAGAGACCATACATGAAACCAGTTATAATCGGTAAAGATACAAAGTCGCCACCCGGAGTCATGAATGCAGCAAAGACCATCAGTCCAACAAGAACTGCTCGACGGATGTCTTGAAGCTTCTGGACAGGGATGACGCCAAGGTAGATTAGTACGACAATTATTAATGGAAACTGAAAGAATGCACCCGTAGCCAAAGAAAACCATACGACCATGCTGTAATAATCGGAAGCCGCCCAAAAGAGGTCGAAATCGAAGAACATATTTAGCCGCACCGAAAACGACAATGTGAGTGGAAGAATAACGAAAAATGCAAAAGACACTCCGGTTAAAAAGAGTAAGAAAGCTGCAAAGCAGGCAGGCCTTACCACTTTACGCTCCTTATCCGTCAAACCCGGAGCAACGAAGGCTGCAAGGAAGTAAAGTACGAAAGGCATCGAAAGCGTTAAGCCGGATAAAAATGCAATCTGCATAAAGACTGAAATGACACCCATTGGTCGGTAGGTGATTAGGTTTTCATCCGCAACCTCAGCTGAACCATATGCAGTCACAATCGGCATCTTGAGGAATGCAGCAATATCCCCAATGAATAAAGTCGCCAGAACAATACCCGTAGCAAAGGCCAATAAGCTACGCCCTACCGTCCAGCGAAAGTCTTCCAAGTGCTCAAGAAAGCTCATACCTCCGCCCTCTGAGGCTTTTAGCTCTTCAACTTCGTCATCTTCGTGTCGGTAATCCGTCATTTCAATTAAACTCCTAGTCGCATTTTAGCAGATCGGGCAAACTCCAATCTAAAAATTGCAAATATTTTTAAAAAATAAACTCTGACTAGTTGGATCACCACAATCTTTACAAACCACCAGCCTAATCCATTGACAGGCAGTATTAAATGGCTTTGCTACGTGCTTTTCTAACATGTCGCTGCCCATTGGTCGCGAAATTACCACAACTCGATCCACAAAAAAGGTCGTAATCTTATGCCAGCTAAAAAAGCAAAAAAAGCCACCAAGAAGGCCGTCAAACGCAAGAGCGTTAAGTCGGTAAAATACAGCTACGACTTTGGTCAAAAGACCGACGGAAGCTCTAAACTCCGGGAACTACTCGGCGGTAAAGGTGCCAATCTCGCAGAGATGGCCCGTATCGGTCTCCCCGTCCCTCCTGGTTTCACCATCACGACTGATGTCTGCACCTACTTCTACGACCACGGTCGCCAGTATCCCAAAACACTTGCAGCTGAAGTCAAAGCTTCCGTCGCTCAAATCGAAAAGGAGGTCGGCAAAAAACTCGGTGCAGCCAAAAACCCACTTCTACTTTCTGTTCGTTCCGGTGCTCGTGAGTCGATGCCTGGTATGATGGACACGATCCTTAACCTTGGTCTCAACGACAAGACCGTGAAGGCACTCGCTAAAGAGTCGGGCAACGCAGCATTCGCATACGATTGCTACCGCCGGTTTATCCAAATGTATGGCGATGTCGTTATGGGCGTCCAAGCCGTTAACGAAAATGACCACTGCCCCTTCGAAGGTATCCTCGAAAAAATACGCAAAGAAGCGGGTGTTGAACTAGACAACGAGCTCACTGCAAAAGACCTCAAGGAGCTCATTAAGCGCTACAAGGCAGTCATCAAACAACGCACTGGCACCGCTTTCCCTCAAGACGCTTACGAGCAACTCTGGGGTTCTGTAAGCGCCGTTTTCAACTCATGGCAGAACGAGCGCGCGACGCTCTACCGCCAAAAATACGGCATCCCTGCTGCATGGGGCACCGCTGTTAACGTTCAGGCCATGGTCTTCGGTAATATGGGTGATACTTGCGCAACTGGTGTTGCTTTCACACGTGACCCTGCAAACGGTGAAAAAGTATTCTACGGTGAATACCTCATCAATGCCCAAGGTGAAGACGTTGTTGCGGGTATCCGCACACCCAACGCGATTGCTGAGCTGAAGAAAGAAATGCCTAAAGCACACGCTGACCTCGAAGCGGTTCGTAAGAAACTCGAAAAGCACTTTAAGGACATGCAAGACTTTGAGTTCACCGTTGAAGACGGCAAACTCTGGATGCTACAAACTCGTAACGGTAAACGCACAGGCCTCGCAGCCGTTCGAATTGCTGTTGAGCTTGTTAAGGAAAAACTGATCGACCAAAAGACAGCACTTCTCAAGATCCCAGCAGACTCTATATCTTCA
>CALBPO010000251.1 GCA_937899295.1 uncultured Opitutia bacterium | reverse complement strand
CTGCAGGTAGAGATAATTACGAGTGATCACATAAATTACAATCGCCAGAGCTAACCAGAGTGCCGCCTTAAAGATAAAGCCGCTACGCGAGCGCGAGGCTACATCCGTCATCCCGAGTTCTGTGAATCCTGTAGTCATAGTGAAGTTTGCCTCCTGACGATTAAACGTATACAAAATGGGATCAAGGCGAGCGCACCCAAAAACCAACAGAGTATCAACTCAAGCGGCGCACGAAATCCGCTACGCATAGCTTTTTGATAAATCATTACACCCATGAACAAATTAACAATCTGCAGATTACAAAATAGGATCAAAAAGGCAACCGGGTGATTGGCAAAATTACGCGCGGATTCATAGTCTACGCTTGAAATAATCTCAGGCATGGACCCCGCATGGTATGACTTCCAAAGTAATACAAGGAGTATCACCGTAAAAAGAGGTACTACCAGCCAAGGCTGCGCGACTTGCCGCAAATAAGGTGCACTCGGGAATCCAATCATTGCGATCCAGAATGGAGCCGTCATCAGTGCGATGACGATGAAGGTCGCATCCAAATCAACCGTTCCAAACACTTCGATCAACCAAATAGGCATAGCACTTCGCGAGTTATGAGTTGATAGTTTTTCATTATGCTAAGATTCACAGCAGACCACTCGCTACTCGGAGCCACCGATAATCTTTACGTAGGCCTCAATATAGCGATCCAAGGTCCCTGCTAGCACATTTGCAGGTAGAGCAGGTGCAGGTGGTGCTTTATCCCATTCCAGTGACTCCAGATAGTCGCGTACGAATTGTTTGTCATAGGAAGGCTGTGCACCGCCAGGCATATAACTGCCCTTAGGCCAGTAACGTGACGAGTCAGGCGTCAAAATTTCGTCGATCAAGTAAATTTGACCCTCGGCATCCGTACCGAACTCAAACTTTGTATCGGCTAGAATAATGTCCGCAGCATCCGCACGCTCCACACCCATCTGGTAAAGCTCAATACTCAGATCGTGTATCCGTTGAAAGGGATTTTCACCAACCAACTTGGCCGCATCAATACAATCTATAGGCATATCATGGCCGCTAGCCGCTTTCGTCGTCGGCGTAAACAAAGGTTTCGGCAACTGACTGCTCTCCTGCAAATCATTTGGCAGATCATATTCAAAGAGTTTACCTGATTCTAGATAGGCCTTCCAACCAGAACCCGACAGGTATCCACGCACCACTGCTTCAATCGGCAGCGGTGTTAACTTTTTCACGATCATACTGCGATACTGGAGTTCGGGGTAGTCCTTACCCAGCGCCACAATCCTAGCCGCATGGTTGTCCACCAGATGGTGTTGCGTGATAGCACCCACTTGTGCGAACCAATAAAGGCTGATTTGTGTCAGTAAGATCCCCTTTCCCGCCAAGCCCTCTTCCATCACGACGTCGAAGGCCGAAACACGATCAGTCGCTACCATCAGGAGCGCGTCTCCCATATCGAAGACCTCGCGAACTTTGCCCTTAGCAACAAGGGGATAGGGCAAGCACTCCACCTTCTGAAGCGCTTGCTGGGGCATAGGGAATGGTAAATCAAAATCAGCCATACATTCTTGATGAATGGCATGGGCGCTCTGCGCAAACGGATTTTGGATGCCCAAGGCTAAAAAGTAGCGTTTTCCGAAAAAAGGGCTTGCAGAGGCTAAGTCGAAACTTAGCTTCCGTGACTTCCTCCTCCCTCCCGTTCGTCTAGCCCGGTCTAGGACACCTGGTTTTCATCCAGGCAACAGGGGTTCGAATCCCCTACGGGAGGCCATTTTTAAAACCTTCGGTCAGAGAAATTCCAAGGGTTTTTTAATGCCCACTTAGCAACAACGGGATGAGAAATGGGAGTTCGACGAAAGGAGTAAAGCGGCTGGAGACGGGGCAAGCGAAGCTTGATCGCATATAGATGCTCAAAGCAACAATCCCCATTGGAGGGAATATTAAGCAATTTAGTCGAGCTCCCATGGGCTTTCATTCATAGGGCTATAGTTTCGCCGCTTTACACGGGCCCATTCACGGTTTCACTAAGATGATATGCCTGATTCGCAGAAAGACATTATCCGACTACGCGCCGAAATCGCCGAGCATGACCGTCTCTACTATAAAGACGCACAACCTAAGATCGACGATCAGGCCTACGATCGTCTCAAGGTAGAACTGGCGCAGCTTGAAGCAGCTAAGCCCGAGTTTAACTTCGACGCCTCCCCCACTCAGTCCGTGGGCGATGATCGACTCGACGCCTTCGATAGCTATCAGCACCGCAAGCCCATGCTTAGCCTCGATAATACTTACAGTTCCGACGAACTGATTGATTTTGGACGGCGCCTGCTGAAACGCTTTCCCGAGCAAACGCTCACCTACCTTGTTGAACCCAAGATCGACGGCGTCGCTGTTAGCCTAACATACGAAGATGGCCAACTAATGCGAGCGGTTTCAAGGGGTAACGGCATCGAGGGCGATGATATCACATCCAACGTGCGTGGCATTCGGGGACTACCCGACTCCATTGCCGACGCACCCGACACACTCGAAGTCCGTGGAGAAATCTACATGCGGCATTCTGAATTTGAACGAATCAACGACGCCCGCAAGGCTGAGGGTCAAGCGCTCTATGCCAATCCGCGCAATCTCGCAGCGGGCACCATTAAGCTCCTTGATCCTTCCGAATCACGCAATCGGCAGCTAGATATAGTACTCTACGGCATCGGCGCGTGTGAGCCAGGCAATTACTTTACCGCCCAATCTGAAATCCAGGAAAACCTAAATGACTGGCACTTTCCCGTACTCGAAAAGTACTGGCTTGCTGATGGGATCGAGGATGCATGGAAATGTATCGTAGAATTGGATACAATCCGACAAAAATTTACTTATCCAACCGACGGAGCAGTGGTCAAGCTGGACAATTTTTCCCTGCAAGAAGAAGCGGGCTACACATCAAAAGCACCCCGCTGGGCGATTGCCTATAAATTCGAGGCCGAACGTGCCGAGGCATTACTTAAAGAAATTAGCCTACAGGTCGGTCGCACTGGCGTAGTCACGCCTGTCGCTCTACTTGAGCCCGTACAGCTTGCTGGCACCACCGTCTCCCGTGCCACCCTACACAACGAGGACGAAATCCAGCGCAAAGACATCCGTCCTGGCGACACCGTGTTGGTGCAAAAGGCTGGAGAGATTATTCCACAAGTCCTAAGTGTTAACCTAGACAAGCGTCCCGCGGGTAGCCAGCCATTCAGCTTTAGTAATCATTTAAAAGCACTCGGCATCGATGCAGAGCGCGACCCTACCCAAGCCGCATGGCGCATCGTCAGAAAAGACGACCCAATCCGCCAAAAACGGGCGCTCCAGCACTTCGCC
>CALBPO010000250.1 GCA_937899295.1 uncultured Opitutia bacterium | reverse complement strand
CGGGATCGCGACGATTAGACCAAGCTCGGTGGTGACCAGCGCTTGAGAGATGCCAGAAGCAAGGTTGCTAGCGTCACCTGTGCCAAAGACGGTGATCAGCTTGAAGGTATTGATCATACCGGTGACGGTTCCGAGTAGTCCAAGGAGTGGTGCGGCGGCAGCGGTGAGTGCCATGAAAGGAAGGAAGCGTTCCAGCTTGGGGCGAACCGCAAGGATCTTTTCGTAAAGAAGTTCTTCGAGCGTGCCGCGCTTCTCGTCGATATTCTCGATGCCCTTGCGTAGGATGTCGCCACCTGCGCCACTGATCTCGCTCGCGACGGAGAGAGCCTTGGCCTTATCGCCTGCCTCGATCTGCTGCAGCACTTTCTGAACCTCTTCTGCGGATGGCGTCTTGAAGCCAACAACCTCATTCAATTTGAAGACTGCTAGTAGCATACAAAGTAGGCCGAGGCCGATAATGACATATCCGACGACGCCACCTTGAGCGATATGCTCAGCGACGGTGTCCTTACTTTCTTCAATCTTAAGAGCCTTTCCGAGGGTCGGATCGATGGGGATGCTGCCTTCGCCCTGACTAATGAACTCGCGAATGCCAGCAGAGTAGCCCTCGCCGGGAATCGCGATGGCGGCCTCGGCTGCATTGAGCTTGGTGAAAGTGATACCGGCTAAGTCAGATTCACCAGAGGCAAAGTAAACAGTTGGGCCGAAGGCGGCGTAGGTGCCGTCTTCGATATCACCGTTCGGGGCTAGAGCTTTGCCCTTAAAAGTGTAACCGCCGGCAAGTTGCTCAAGTCGGTCCAGAGCAACTCCAATGACATCGATCTGTTTATTAAAGCGTTCTGCTTGAGTCAGGTTAGGATCATCGATCGCGAGGCGGGCTTCTTCAGCGGCCTCGGAGTAGAGTTGCACCTCGCTGTAGTCGATACGTGTTTCGAAGGAGCGGACAAATTCGTCCAATAGACCAGCTGCATATTCGTTTTGTGCGTCGATCGCTTTAACTTGTTCGCGCAGGCGATTCAGCCCTAGGTCGCTGTTGTCTCGCAGACGGCGCAGGCGGTTGAGTTCATCCGATTTTTGGCGAACATCGTCTTCCAGCGCGGAGACTTCTCGAATCAGAGGAATCTTCTCCGCGGCTATTGTGCCCCGTGTTTCGGAGAGCTCTGTCAGTGCGGATTTGAGATCGCGTTCGGCTTGTTCGCTTGCCGAGTTTAAAGTCTGTGCTTGGGCGAATGTCGCGAGTCCGAGCAGTGCGGCAGTGCCGAGTAGGGTTTTAATTGTGCGTTGCATGATCAGTGAAGGCTTAGGCGCTCAGTTATTTAATATATGCGGGGACGTTCACGAAGCTAATGTCTTCGGAGCCTTCGTAGACGTCGATGAGTTGTTTGATTTCTGCACCGGCAGCGTCCACGCGGGGCCACTCCCAGCCGTCAGGGCCAGGAACGCCGATGCCAGCGTATTGGCCGGAAGCATCCACATAGTAGGCCATTGCGAGGCCCCAGTAGAGGGTGCGAACTTCGACGGTCTTGCCACCCTCGATCTTACGGGACTCGTTGGTCTGTGTGATGGTGGTGTTAAACTTGTCGGCTTGGCTGAGAATGCCGACGATGTTTTGCACACGCTCACCTAATGAAAGGTCTGTGTCGCTCGGGTCTTCCGGCAGGCGGCGGATCAGTGGCTTGATTGTTTCGATCAGGGGCTCCGGTAGCTTCTTGAGCGCACGCTTCAATTGGCTTTCAAGCGCGCCGATGTTGGCTTCAACCACGGCAGATGCGGCGGTTAGCTTCTCCTTCTCGTCGGCAAGTGTGCTACGCTCTTCGTCGGCTGCGGTGGCTGAGGACTCTAGATCAGTGAGCGCTTCACTGAGCCGATGGAGCTCGCTGCTGAGCAGCTGCACTGTGTCGCCGAGAATGGACTCCTCGACCTTCCAACTGGCTTTTTCCTCCGAGATGATCTGGCGGGTTTCCACCCACTGGTCTAATACCTCACGGGTTTCTGCGACTTGATTTTGAGCGTTTAGGCCAACAATAATTAGCGAGCAGCCGATTGTTAGGAGTGAACAAAGTTGTATTTTCATATTTAACTACCACAGATATCAGAAAGCTTTTTCAAGTAAAAGTGTCTGATTGTTAAGCTTGCGTTTCAGCAATGCGACTCAAATGTGACGGTTATAGCGAAATTAGTCAGTACTCTTGGTGACGTTTGCTTGGGGACATCAAGTTACTACGTGGAGGGCATGGCTCCCGCCAGCAAAGAAAAAACCTAAGGAGTGGTGCAGAAAGCCGCAATTCAACTGTCCGAGCTTCCAGTCGCGAAGTAGCTGGCGTCAACTTTTACGAAAGCCTCCGGTCTCTAGGGATCGGAGGCTTTTTTGTCTACGTTTTGGTCGCGCTCCAGTTCTAGCTCAGGAATGTGATTGAAGGCGATGCGCATCGGGGCTGCGTCGCGACTGCGTTGAGCTTCCATCGCGTCCGCATAATAGATTGTGCGCCCTCCGAAGCGCTTATTGACTTTATCCATGGCGTGTTGGAGCTCCATCCGACGTGGCTGGTTGTCCTCTACAAAGAGCGAGGGCGTGTGCACAGCGATGTGCTCTAGTCGGGAAAGTGTAATACTGACCTTCGTCGGTTCGGGGGCATCCCTTGGGTGTTCCGCCCAAATCTGGTTCAGTAATTTGCCTAGCACCACGCTGTCCTGCGTCGGGAAGCAATGTGTCTCTGCCCCCCACCGTAGCTCGAAGCCGAATTTGACTCCGACTGAGAGATGCCCGGTGAAATAATCCATCGCCCGCAACCGCAAGCAGGCCTTTTGCAGCATGCGGTGGAGTGTGGCGTGCCCTCCGTGGAAGGTTCGCAAGCGTGGGGGCAAGACATGCGAGTGCCCGATGCTGCGACGCGTTGTCTCCACCGCGGGCACCTCGACCCCGCGGAGCGCATACCACATTCGGTCGCCTTCGATCCCGCCCCAGATTCGGTGAAGCTTACGCCGGCTGGCCGTGCAAAGTGCTTCCATATCCATGATCCGCGCAGTATACAGCCGCTGTTCGATACGCTGCCCGATCCCTGTGATGTCGCTCAGCTTGAAGTTGTAGAGCTTCTCTGGGATTTCTTCGAAGTCCATCGTGGTCAGTCCGTTTGGCTTTTCCAGCTTACTCGCTAGCTTGGCGAGGAAGCGGTTCGGCGCGAGCCCGATGGAGGCGCGAATGTGCTCACCGATTCCAGTTGCCAAAGCCGTTTTGACTTCCATCGCCTTAGCGCGTGCCACTTCTAGCGGTTGCCAGTGCCGAGGCAAGCGACCATACATTTCATCGATCGAAAGCACCGCATCCACATAGATGATCTCGTGGATCAGCTTCTTTATCCGCTCATGTACGCGGACATAGTTTGAGTGCCCCGCCTCGACGAAGACGATCCCAGGGCAGAGGTAGCGCGCTTCACGGACCCCAGTCCCAGTTTTAACGCCGTAGGCCTTAGCCTCATAACTCGCCGCAATACAGCAGGTGGTTTCCACTCCAAGAGATGGCACGATACCTACAGGCCGGCCCCTCAGCTCAGGACGGAACTGCTGCTCGACCGAGGCGTAGAAGCTGTCGAAATCTATAAATAAGTAGCGGAGGGACATTCAACCAAAGGGTACTAGTGCTCAACCGAATGCAATAAAAAGGTATAATTATGTTCACTATTATTAAAATAGGGATGACCTTTCTTGCTATTGGCAGGTCGCCGCGTATACCGCTGAACGCTTATGCAACTGAGTCTCCAAAACCGCCGCTACATGATGGGTGTGGTGATGTGCCTAATATTCATGCCGCCTGGCATGTGGGTGACTTCTTTGCCGAATATATTAGAGACGCATGATGCGAGCTGGCTACTGCCCTACGCGACGGCGCTACCCCCCTTTGGAATGCTTGTCTCTGCCTTGATCTTCGGGGCACTCTCCGATCGAAAAATGCATGCCGAGAGGCTGCTCGGGATATTAGGAATTTCTGGTGCGTTTTTCCTCTGGTTCGGGTTTTCCTCGCTTAAGTGGGGGTGGCATCCGGGGTGGTATTTGGTTTTTCAGGGAGTCAACGCGATTATCTCTGGACCAATTTTTGCTCTGATCACTAAGGTCAAGCTGACCAATTTACCGAATGCATCAAAGAGCTTTCCGATCTATTCGATGTTCGGAACCATTGGCTGGATGCTGGGAGGTCTGCTTACAAGTCAACTAGGCCTCGACTGGTCCGCTGATGCGGGGCTGTTAGCTGCTTACATTCGTTTTATTATGGGGGTACTGTGTTTTCTTTTGCCGGCCACGCCGCCCACGGACTTTGAGAGTAAGGGCTGGCGCGCGCGCTTGGGCTTGAACGCATTTGGGCTGCTCAAGATTCGAGAGCTGCGCGTCTTTTACATCGCATCGATGCTCTTTGCCATTCCCTGCGTGGCCTTCTTTATGATCGTGCCGATCATGTTGGTTACCTTCGGGAGCGAGCACCCGACTGCGCAAATGACCATTGGGCAGATGCTGGAAATTTTTGCGATGCTGTCTCTGAGTTTGTTAGGCAGCCGTTTTCGTGTCCGTTGGTTTATTGTGGTCGGACTTATTCTTGGGATATTGCGCTTTGGCCTCTTCGCGCTTGCTGGCGAGCTTGGCTCCCTACCGGTGATCTGGGTCGGCATCGCGCTGCATGGACCGGTCTATACCTATCTTTATGTGACGGGGCGGATGTTTCTCGATAAGCGCGTGCCCGATACCATGCGTGGCCAGGCGCAGGCGCTGTTCCAGCTTTTAATCGGTAGTGTTGCGGGGATCGTGGGTGCGTTTTCCTGCGGGTGGCTCTATCAGGCGACCGTCAGTGGCGGGGCTGAAGATTGGACCTTGTTCTGGTTGGCCCTAGCCGTGTTCTCGGTCGTCCCTCTGGTCTACTTCTTAGTCGGCGTAGTCGGTAAACCGGCGGCTACGAAGATTTAAAACAAATCCAGCTGATCGTCTTCTTCGCTGGTATCGTCGCCGCTGCTTTCTTTCTTCATGCGCTTGCGCAGAAGGTTGTGCGAGGAGTCGTCGGCTTCGAGGCGTTCGAGGATGGTTTTCGCGCGGTCGATTACCGTGCTGGGCAGCCCTGCAAGTCGGGCGACTTGAATACCATAAGATCGGTCGGCCGCACCCTTAATCACTTGGCGGACGAAGACGATTTCGTCGTTCCACTCCTTTACTGCGACCGAGTAGTTCTCTAATCGAGCAAGGGTTTTAGCGAGCTGCGTGAGCTCATGGTAGTGTGTCGCGAAAAGCGTGCGGGCGCCAGCAGCATCGGCAGGATGCAAGTGTTCAATCACCGCCCATGCGATGGATAGACCATCGTAAGTACTGGTGCCTCGGCCGATCTCGTCAAGGATGACGAGGCTGCGCTCGGTCGCGTTGTTGAGAATGTTGGCCGTCTCGTTCATCTCGACCATGAAGGTGGAATTGCCTCGAGCCAGTTCATCGCTCGCACCAACGCGGGAGAAAATACGGTCGACCACTCCTAGTTGGCAGGCACGGGCGGGCACCCACGAGCCAGATTGTGCCATCAGGACGATCAGGGCGACTTGCCGAATGTAGGTCGATTTACCAGCCATATTGGGGCCAGTGATGAGGGCGATTTGCGGGGCGTCTTCTGTTTTGCCGGAGCTAGATAAGCGGCAGTCGTTGGGCACGAAGGCGTGAGTGCCAGCGAGGCCAAGGCGCTGCTCGCGCATCATTTGCTCAACTACTGGGTGACGGCCTTGATCAATGAGGCAGGCATCGGTGTGATCGAGCTGAGGCTTGCAGTAATCCCATTCGCGGGCGAGGGTGCTCCAGCCGATGAAGACGTCGATTTCGGCCATGGCGGCCGCGGTTTCTTTGAGTGCATCGGCGTGTTCGAGGATGGCTTCGATTAAATCGTTGAAGAGTACCTCCTCGCGCGCGAGGGCTTTTTCTTCGGCGTGGAGGATTTCACGTTCGCGCTCTTTGAGTAGGTCGGTGGTGTAGCGCTCGGCGTTCTTCATCGTCTGCTTGCGCACGTATTCTTCTGGGACAAGGGCGATGTTACTCTTGGTCACTTCGATGAAGTAGCCGAAGGCTCCGTTATAACGGATCTTTAAGTTTTTGATGCCGGTGCGGGATTGCTCGCCTAGCTCAAACTCGGCTAGCCATTTTTGGCTGTCGCGGGTTAGGCTGCGGGTGTGGTCGAGCGCTTCGTCAAAGCCTTCGCGGATGGTGCTGCCGTCGGCGATGTTGCTAGGTAATTCTTCGGCGAGGCTACGGTCGAGAGTCGTGGAGATCGAATCGAAATTATGGATGCGTTCGGCGATGGCGGCAACGGGCGAGTCGGGAAACTCGAGAAGAGTTGTGGCGATGGCGGGGAGCGCCAAGAGGGTGTCACGCACGCCGCCGAGCTCTCGGGGGTTACGCATACGGTTTTGTAGTCGGCTGAGGATGCGCTCGATGTCGCGCACGCCTTTGAGCAGGTTTTGCATCTCGCTTGCAAGACCGGGGGCGGTAACGAATTCGCCTACACAGTTTTGGCGACGTTTAATTTCATCGAGGTCAAGCTCGGGCGCGCAAAGCCAGCGCTCCAGTAAGCGCGCTCCAGGGGCGGTCACAGTGCCATCCATTGCGGCCAGCAGAGAGCCTTGGCGGGTGTTGGCGGCGGACTTGAAAATCTCTAAATTACGGAGTGTAGCTGGGTCGAGCAGGAGAGTGCGCTCACTACTGTATTCTTTGATCTTTCGTAGATTCTCGGGCTTGGCGCAAAGAGTCTCGGTGGCGTAGTGAATGAGTGCGCCGGCCGCGCCGAGGGCGGGGTGATTTTGATCAATGCCGAAGCCTTCAAGGTTCATCACCCCGAGTGCTTCCATCACGGATTGGGCGCCACCCGCTTCGTCAAAGTGGTAATCGGGGATGGGGCTGATCGCTCGACCATCGCCGATGTGGGTGTAAAGCTCACGAAAGCGCTGATCGGTGTGAGGGAGGCTCCACTGCTCAGCAGCGTTTTCGGGCACAATGATCTCGCGTGGGTCAAGGCTTTCGAAGGCGGCGAAGAGGTTTTCTGGGTTCACCTCTGAGGCGAGGAAAAACTCGCCTGTGGTTAGGTCGAGCCAGGCGGCGTTGAGCGCTTTTTTACCGAGAGAGAGTGAGAGCAAGAAGTGGTTGCGCTGGGCGTCGATCTGAGTGTCCGCTAGTCGCGTGCCAGGGGTTATGATGCGGGTGAGTGCGCGTTTAACCAACTTACCAGGTTGCGGCGTTTCGACCTGATCGCAGATGGCGATTTTGATGCCTTGATCGAGGAGCTTTTGAATGTAGCCGTCGGCGGCGTGAAAGGGGATGCCCGCCATGGGCATGCCGTGACGGTGGGTGAGAGTGATGCCGAGTAGTTTTGCGCCCCATTCGGCGTCTTGTTTAAAGATCTCGTAGAAGTCTCCGAGCCGAAACATGAGCAGCGTATCGTCTGCAAGCTTGGCACGGATCTCGTGCCATTGCTGCATCATGGGTGTGAGTTTCTTTGATTTCTCGGAGGACATTAAGGTCCTGATACAAGTGATTCAGTGCCACAGATCAACCCTGATGCACACAGAATTCTAAACATGAGGTTGAATCTGAGTCAGGATACCTCCATCTCTTGTTTTGCCATGGCAGTTCCCTTACATTCTTTACGTTTTGAAAACTCTGCTGCGCCGGCGCTGGTCATCCTGCACGGCTTACTCGGCTCTTCGCGAAACTGGTCGACAATCGGAAAAGCGCTACAAGATCGCTTCGATGTGCATGCGCTTGATTTGAGGAATCATGGTAGTTCGCCGCATGCGGGCGCCATGCGGTGGGCAGAGATGAGTGCGGATTTGCAGGCGTATCTTGATCGGCACAAGATCGAATCGATGATCCTGATGGGGCACAGCCTCGGCGGCAAGGTGGCCATGCGCTACGCCTGTGAAAATCCCGCGGTGGTCAAAAAACTTATTATCGTCGACATTGCGGCTAAGCTCTATCCACCACATCACGATAATGAGTTTCGCGCGATGAAGCGTATTCCGACCGCCGAGCTGACTAGTCGAAAAGAGGCTGAAGAGTTGCTCGAACCTATGGTGCCGGACTGGGCGATGCGCCAGTTTTTACTCACCAACCTCGTGCGTGCCGAAGCTTCGGGAGGCTTTAAGTGGCAGGTCAATTTAGAGACGCTCCACGCCAGCTTACCGCACCTACGGCAAAACTCGCTCCTCGAGACCGACCGCTACGACCAAGCTGTGCTCCTCGTGCGTGGGGCTAACTCAGACTTTGTCGACGATAGTGACGCTGAGAAAATGCGATGCTGGTTCTCTCATTTGCGCGAACAGATCGTCCCAAGTGCAGGACACAATGTGCATGTAGAAAACCGCAAGGGCTTCCTAGAGGTTCTCGACGCATACTTGCAGTAATTCGACGGTTAAACTTTGCAAGTGCGCACCTTATGGCTTTCATAAGCGCTACATGACGATCTGTTCCCAGTCCGAAGCTGACAAGGTGGCCGCTGCTGGCTTTGCCGAGGTGTATACGCCGGTGAAATCCTACCTTGATGAGCTCGACGCGTTCTTACAATTGCAAGTGTCCAAACTGGAGCCAGAGATCCAGGAGCATGTGCGCTACGTATTTGGTCACAGTGGCAAACGCCTGCGTGCCATGCTCGTCGCCTACAGCGGCCGTGATGGTCCTGCTAAAAATCGCGCCGATGCCCTCGTACGCCTAGGTTCTGTGATCGAACTCGTCCATCTTGCTACGCTTGTGCACGACGACATCCTCGACGAGGCCGATACGCGCCACCGCCAAGAAACAGCGGCCAAAAAGTTTGGCCCTGCCGCTGCCGTGCTGATCGGCGATGTGCTTTTTTCTCACGCGCTTGAACTAGCCGCTGAATTTGATACCAATGAAATTTGTCGATCTGTCGCACAAGCGACCGCGCGAGTCTGCGCCGGTGAGATCGCGCAGACCTATCAACGCGGGGAGGTAAACTACAGTCGCGATTTTTACTTTCGCGTGATCCGACTTAAAACCGCGGAACTTTTCGAAGTGGCTTGTCGCCTTGGTGCGACAGTCGCTGGGCACCCAGTTGAGTTTAGCGAAGCCGCGGGGCTCTTTGGCCGCCATCTTGGTATCGCCTACCAGATATTCGATGACCTTGTCGATCTTTACGCCGACGAGTCAATGATCGGCAAGACACTTGGCACCGACCTCGCCAAGGGTAAATTTACCCTTCCGCTGCTGCTTTTGCTGGAAAAGCTCCCTGCCGAAGAACGCGATTCTTTAATTGCTCGTTTTAAAGAAGGCGACAAAACCGTGGCTGCCGATTTTACTACGCGGCTTCAGGACTTTCCCATCTTCGACGAAGTAGTGGCCGTATTTGAGGCGGAGCTAAGCAAGGCGACCAGTGCGGTTGCGCCTTTTGTCGATCTACCTCCGGTATCCGCCATGCAAAAGATCGCAGATTTAGTACGTGCTCAGCTTGGGCGAATTGGTTAATTCTGGCGACTGTGCTTGTTGGGCTCCCTCAAGCTGGAGTGGCCACGTTTTCGGGCTATAACTTTAAAACCTCCGCCGATTTCCATTGCCAGCGAAGGCCGCTACGAATACCGTATTTATCATACATTCATCCTCGCATGCGTTATTGACGAACCCTCAATCGGGTGTTCTCCGTTTGCCGAGTCAATTTCTTACAGTTTATGGACATTGCAATTGTCACAGGCGCCGAGACACCTCTCGGGCTCAGCCTTATCCAACGCTTGGTTCGCCAAGGCTATCGGGTTCATGGGATTGGAAATAACTTTTCCAAAGTTACCTTTGCCGACCCTCAGTTTTTCGCTCACCCTGTGGACCTGACCGATTTGCCCGGTGTCACGGAGACGCTGGAGAAAATCCTCGAAAAAGAGAATTCGCTCGATCTTTTGATTCACGCGATTGATGTCACCCCTGGCGCGGCCTTCGAGAAACTGCCCGTCGGCAATCTCGAAGCCATCCTAAAGATCGGGCTGCTCGGGCCCGTTATGTTGACGCGTCTCTCCTTGCCCAATCTTCTGCGTTTCCGCGGGCAGTTGATTAACGTCATCCCTGCCAATAAGAGTGGCGCTCCAGCAAGTGCGGTTAACGCCCTGCTCGAAGGCGGCTTACGCGAGATGAACCGCGCGCTTTTCGACAGCGCCCGCGACGCTGGCCTGCGCGTGACGAATCTGATCCTTCGTCAAAATCCTGAGCCCGACGCGCTTTCTGTCCAGAGCAGCGAACAGACCCATATCGACCTCGAAGATGTGGCGCGCGTAGTCGAACATTTGCTTGATCCTAGCTTTGCCAACGTGCCCTCCGAGGTGGTGCTACATCCGCGCAGCAGTGCCTACTCTGACCGTGTTCTACCAGAGGTGGCCGTGCCCTTAGATCCTTACGCCGAAGTCGTGCTGCCGCCGACTGCCTACTGTCCGCCCGAGCAGTCAAAAATCCCGACTCAGGAAAAGGCGACAGTTGACCGCACGATTCCGTATACTGACGACGAGATGGAGGATAAGATTGCCGCTGCCATCGAGGATTTTGAGTCCAATCCGCAGATTCATGAGCGCAAGGAGAAGAAGTCCTTACAACAGAACAAGCAGGAGGGCGCTGAGCCTGGTGGAAAAAATAAGCGCCGTCGAGGCCGACGCCGTGGCGGACGAAGTCGAAATCGAGACAGAAAGTCGGATCAAGCAGATGGCGCACCATCTCAGGTAAGTCAGAACGGGGACTCCAAGTCAGAGCAGAGCATCCCTAAGTCTGCAGGGAAGGGCTCGAAGCCCAAGCGGAAAGCCAGTTCTAAGAAAGAGCCGACGAAAAAGGCTACTAAGAAGCTTACGAAGAAAACAGCGACCAAGCCTTCGGCGAGATCTTCTTCTAAAAAACCCGCGAAGAAGGTCGCTGCAAAAAAGGTGGCAAAAAAGTCGGCCAAGAAAACAGCTGCCAAGAAAGCTACGAAAAAGAAAGCAGCGAAGGCGAAATAATTAGAGTGGCGTGTGTGCTTTTCGCGCTTTACTGCGTCAGCACCTCATCGATCGCCTTTATGGCCTTGTAAAGGCGCAGGGGCCGATCTCCGCTGAGTTGGAAATAGGGCAGCTTGAATCTATCCAAGCTCTTCTTAAACATTGAGTGGAGCTCTTTGCGTGCGCTTGGGCTGTCGCGCTGACCGGGATCATCTTCCCATTCGATGCCATCAGGGGAGCAGAGTAAGTAGAGCGTATAGTTGCGCTTCAGAAAGGCCTCGTTGACCCAATCAAAAGTGGTTTCAAAGTAGTGTTTGGCGTAGATGATTGAAGATAATAAATTGGTGTCGTGGATGACAAAACGTTTCGACTTTGCCCAGCCAGCATCTTCGGCGGCGATCTGTCCGCAGAAGATTTCTTCGAGGTCTGCTTGGATTAATTCACGGTCGAGTTGGTCAACATAGCCTCGCGCGAACTCAGTCGTCCAGGGCTCTCCATAGTGGCACGAGAGTGCTTGCGCGAGAGTGCTTTTGCCCGTGCACTCGGCACCCGTTAAAACGATGCGTTTCATGGCTTTGATCAGGCTGTCTTTTTAATAATCGTCTTCCATTCGGTCCATCCTTTGATGGCCAGAAAGATGAATGTGATAAATAGAATTACGCTTGGCCAGATACGGTCGTTAACGAAAAAGCATAGGTAGACTATGTCGGCGAGTATCCAAAAAATCCAGTTTTCAATATACTTGCGGCTCAGCATCCATTGCGCGGATAGCGCGCATGTGGTCGCGAAGGCGTCATAGTAGGGAAGACGCGCTTCTCCCGTTGATTCCAGTAAATATCCTAGCCCCAAGGTGCCCACGCAGATAAATGCCGCTACGATCCAGCGATGCGCCGGTGCGAGATGCGAGATACGGATCTCGCCACCGCTCTTTTTTGATGACTTAGACCACCCAAACCAGCCGTAGGCAGCCAAAAACACGAAAATAACATTCATGCCCCCAAAGGCGTAGTAGTTGCCGCGAAAGCTTATATAAACGTAGGCGGCATAGCATAAAATGAAGAACGGCCAGGCCAAGATCCTCTCCTTAATACTTAGGTAGACGCCGACAATACCTGTGATCATAGCGAACCAGTCTATGGGACTGATTGCACTGAGCTGTGTTAATAAATGGTCCATGTGAACGCCTTAATCAGCGTCGTAGACTTTGACTTTTAGCCACTGCTCCTTGTGGGCCGCGATAAAGTTCTGGTGTTTTTCGTGCGCTTGGTAGGCGTCGTGTGCGGGCACGTCTTTCAAGATAACGGTCAGACAAAAGTCGTAGCTGCTGTCGCAAACGGGG
>CALBPO010000249.1 GCA_937899295.1 uncultured Opitutia bacterium | reverse complement strand
AGATCGCCGCGTAGTAACTTGCAGGTCGGTCACTCTCAAAATTGGTCTTCAGGCCTACGCCGTCTTTGCTTAAGCTGCCGCCTACAATCTGTTTCACGCAGCCATTGTGCAGGTCGATGCAGGGACGAAATTTTGTCATGGTTACAGACAAATGGAATGCGTTTCCCCTGGGAAGCTTAAAGAAGTGTCACTAAAACGTAAAACTGCACAGCCTCGTTCTGGGAAATTATAAAAAGCTTGAAGACGGAAAGAATTAAAATAGATTCATAATATAGACAAGATGCCCACCCAACACCATTTTATCATGAAGACTCTGCGAATCCCGTTTACTCTATTTTGCCTATTAGCAATCAGTGCACTCTCCTCGCACGCAGCTGAGTTAGCCACCGCAAAGGTGCTCAGCGTTAGTGGCACCATCATGAGAACCGAGGGCGCGGCGTTCATTAAAATAGGGGGTCGTGAAAGCATACTAAAAGCCGGCGATATCTTAAGAGAAGGAGATAGGCTCAATTCTACTGAAGGTAGTAAAGCGTTCCTCGTTTTCTCAAATGGCTCCGAAATTACCCTCTATCAGAATAGTAGCTTAAGCATACTTTCCATCGAGCAAGAACCTTACACTAGCCAGCGTGTTTATAATGAACTAGAGGCCGACCCCAGTAAGTCTCAGACGCTTCTAGAACTAGACTATGGTCAGATCGATGGACATGTAAAAAAGCTAACCAAGGAATCCTCTTTTGACATAAAGACAGCACTCGGAACTGCGGCAATACGTGGCACTCGATTCAGTATTAGTTTACTTTTTACAGCAAACAAATTTAGACTGACAATTACTAACTTCGACGGCTTGGTTGACCTGATTACTCAGACAACCGCGGCAGTTATCACAGGCGATACAGCCGAGGGTGAAGGAAATACATTCGATAGCGGATCGGACGTCACCACCACACCCATACCTCCCGCTGGAGAATGTAACGTTGAGACAAATGAGGGAAATCCAGTCTTTAACGCAATCGTCAGCGGTCTTGCGGCCGCCCCAGGACTCGATGTTTCGGTATCTGCGGATGGCACTCTTACGGTCGAAATTAGTTTAGGCGGTTCTGGCGGGTCTATTCCTGCTCCTGAAATCACTCCAGACCCAGTTACAGACCCAGGGATCATAGTGGTGAGCCCTGCAGATCCGGGCTAAGTAAGCTAATTCTGCGTCTTTTAGATCTTAAGCGGTTATCCTTCATTTCAAAAGCCTCGGCTCCGCGACTCGAAAGAGTTCGCCGAAGTCCGGGGCTTTTTCTTAGCCTAAAGCCATGCATTACCTCGCCATTGTCTCCGTTATATGGGCACTTTCCTTTGGCTTAATCGGTCAGGCACTTAGTGAGGTCGACCCAGTTTTTGCAGCGACTATGCGACTCGGTATCGCAGGTTTAGCCTTCATCCCCTTCCTGCGATGGTCGAAGATTCCCCACGGTAGTCATTTCAAACTGATCGGCTGTGGCGCGGTGCAGTTCGGCGTCATGTATGTCTGCTACATGAAGGCTTTCCAAATCGTCCCTGGGCAATCACACCTAGTCGCCCTTTTTTCCATCCTCACACCGCTCTATGTAGTGCTGATAAACGACCTGCGTAAACGAGAGTTTCACCCAAAATATCTCTATGCCGCACTCCTCGCCATCGCGGGTGCCGCTACCATCAAGGCTAGGGCCGGTTCAATGGATTCGCTCTGGATCGCCTTTGGGCTGATGCAGGTCGCCGGGCTAGCATTTGGTTTTGGTCAGGTCTATTACCGCGACTGGAAGCGCGTGCACGCAGAGGTCAAGGACCACCAGATCTTTGCCTTACTCTATGCGGGTGGCTTCGCAGTCGCGGCCATCGCATGCGCCTTCCTCACTAATTGGGAACGCACACAGCTCGATGCAGGGCAGTTCCAAGTGCTCGCCTACCTCGGCATCGTCGCCTCTGGCTTAGGCTTTTTTCTTTGGAACAAAGGAGCAGCACTCTGCCGTGCGGGCACATTGGCTGCGTTCAATAATGCAGTCGTCCCACTCGCGATGGCTTGCTCCCTCTTTATCTTTGGCGAGAGCTCAGAAATTGAAGGTGGCGCAGTCCTCCGGTTGATTTTAGGGAGCGCTTTCATAATCGCTGCCGTCGTTTTGTCGGAGAAAACCGCCAAGCAAAGCTAGGCCACGCCCTACAAGTTAGAACGCCGTGCCTTTATTGCAGCTTTATTTCAATAACCTAATCGACCAAGAGCGAATGAGGTCAATGGCTAGTTGAACTTTCTACACACTGATCAAATCTCTCTGCGCGGGCGCAAATTTTGTCAGGTTAATCCCTATCACTGCTGACTTATATTCATCCATCGTAGCCACTCGGCCGGGAATTGC
>CALBPO010000248.1 GCA_937899295.1 uncultured Opitutia bacterium | reverse complement strand
TGACGATCATTCCGATGCTGATAAGTTTACCAGTGAAGTCGGCGTCAATGGTAGGATTCGCTACCTAAAAAACATCTGCGGCTTGTGGCTGATACAAGAATGTAAACGGCATTGGCAGACGCAGGGCGAAGATCTTCCTTATAACCAGATGGCGTCCCTCGCCACTGAAGCCCAAGCTTTTCGTTCGTTAATTGACCCCGACGACGCGTGTTTTGCCAAGCCGGGTGACATGCCCGAGAAAATAAAAGCTTACTGCCGAGAAAAGGGTCAGGTCGTTCCTGAAACAAAAGGAGAAATCATCCGTACAATTTACGAGAGCCTAGCACTCCGTTATGCAACGGTCTGGGAAAAGCTAATCACTTACACTGAGACCCCTCCCTGCAGTCTGCATGTTGTAGGCGGTGGTTCTCAGGATAAACTACTGAATCAATTCACCGCTAATGCCCTTGGCACGACAGTCCACGCTGGTCCTGTCGAAGCCACAAGTCTAGGTAACATCATGGCGCAAATGATGGCCGACGGTCTTATCAATACGCTCAGCGAGGGTCGCGCAATGGTGGCCAGTTCTTTCCCAGTTGAAAGCTATGAACCTTTAGAGACAAGTGCTTGGAATGAGGTTAAGGAACGCTTTGCTAAGATCTGCGCCACGAGCTAGGTCAACTAATTAGCTGACGCATATTTTTCCATGAAAAGTGAGAACCAAGTTCTAGACCCCGACGTTATTTTAATCGGTAGTGGCATCATGTCAGCCACGCTCGGCGCGATGCTCAAGGTATTAGACCCTGCGCTTCGCATTCAACTCTATGAGATGACAGAAGAATTTGGCAAAGAAGCCTCAAACGCTTGGCACAATGCGGGCACTGGTCATGCAGGCCTCTGCGAGCTCAGCTACACTCCTAACTACGGATCTGACGGCAAAGTTGATGTCAGTAAGGCTTTCGAGATTTTTCACCAGTTCGAGCACTCTAAACAATTCTGGAGCTACGCGGCACGCACTGGCATGATCGACAAAGTCGAAGAATTCATCAACCCAGTACCTCATCTCAGCTTCGTATACGGACAAGAGCAAGTCGACTTTCTTAAGTCACGCTTCATGCAAATGCAGAAGCATCACTTTTTTGAGGATATGGCCTACACCGAGGACCGTGAGCAGATTCGCGAGTGGGCACCCCTACTACTCGAAGGGCGTGACCATACACCACTGGCAGTCACTAAGATGGAGCGTGGCACCGACATCAACTACGGCACACTTTCTGCAAAACTTATTGAGTGGCTGGGCCAACAAGAGGGCTGTGGCTACGCGACGAGTCATCGAATCACCAACCTGACCAAAGACGGCACCAGCTGGAAGGTCGAAGTTAAGGATCTCACAACAAAACAAACATTAAGCACCAAGGCCAATTTCGTCTTCATCGGTGCAGGCGGTGGCAGCCTCCCACTACTTCAGAAATCGGGTGTTAAAGAGAGCAAGGGTTTCGGTGGCTTCCCCATCGGTGGTCAATGGCTAAGTTGCGATAAGCCAGAAATCGTCAACAAACACCTCGCAAAAGTTTATGGCCTCTCTCCCGGCGCGGCGCCTACCATGGCTGTGCCGCACCTCGACACTCGGATAATTGATGGTAAAAAATCAATTCTCTTCGGCCCCTACGCCGCCTGGACAACTAAGTTCCTCCACATCGAGGGCAAGCTCACTGACCTTCTAGGCTCCATCCGCACTGCCAACATCGCCGCGCTCATTAAAGGCGCGTGCCAGCATATATTCCTCATCTGCTTTCAGCATCGGAAACTGGCGGATTTGCTCCATATAGCGAGACAGGCTGCCTTCGGGGGTCAGAGAAGGGATAAGGGCGTTTTTGCTCATTTTTATTATCGGCTCCTTTGCGGGGGCTGCATTCCCCCAT
>CALBPO010000247.1 GCA_937899295.1 uncultured Opitutia bacterium | reverse complement strand
GGCCGCGCTGCGCTTTACCCACATTGTGCATGCGCGCAACCACCTCTTGACCGAGGTAGCAACCTTTCGTAAACGAAATCGCATCAAGCTCCAGACCGCCCTCCCCTGGTATATCGGCCGCGCCGATCTCATCGGGAACTAAGGGCCTACCACGCTCGATACGTGCAAGCCCGCGCTCGGATACGGAGATTTCAATAAAACCCAAATCTGTCAATTTCTCAAAAACGAGTTTGGCCGCTAACTCAGCATAAACCACAATATTATAAATGGAATCATGTGCAGAGTAGAGAATCCCACCTTCAATTTGTATAAATCGCCCACTCTTAGGGCACTCTAAACCAAGCGCTTCAACAGCTTGAGCACTTAGTTCGAATCCGTAAGTTGAGTCACCGTTTTCGATCTCTACATCATCTGCGATGATGTGCCGCTCCATGTGCGCCATAATTAACTCGCCGACGCAGCACTCGCTGATCACTCGAAACTGCTCCGCCCCTTCGCAAAGCACGACGCTGTCGGCGATGACTTTACCCTTCACATCCAGCCACAGGCCATAAGTAGCCTGCCCCACGTTGAAGGGTCGCAGTTCGTTGGCAAACTGGCTCTGCAAAAAGTCCGCCGCATCTTCGTCCGTGACGATGAAATCGCCTGCGGGTGCGTATTGGTAGAAACTTTTGGAAGCATCCATGGTAATAGTCGTAGATTGCATTTTAAAAGTTTCAACTCACATCGTTCAAGTAATTGGGCTTGTTCCTGCCCCAAAGCTACTTTACACATTCCGCCCGTGAAAAAGGTTACCGATATCAATATTACTTCCAAGACTCTGCTCCCGACACCACTCGCCCTCTGCGAGGAGATCGAAAAAACGGATGCAGCTGATAAATTTGTAGCCGAGAGCCGCGACGCGATCAAAGAGGTTATCTTCGGCAAAGATCGCCGTCCACGCGTAGTGATAGGCCCCTGTTCGATCCACGACCTCAAGGCTGGTAGAGAATACGCCAAAAAACTAGCCAAACTA
>CALBPO010000246.1 GCA_937899295.1 uncultured Opitutia bacterium | reverse complement strand
CTAAAGTTTTTGCCATACCGTACCGTCGCGGAGGCTACCCGACTTGTGGATTTCTCCACAAAACGCTAAAGCTGAAGAGACATTCGATATAGAAACTGCAGAAACGGAGTAGTTGCCGAATGGATGCTGAAACTTACACCGATCTGATTCCTCTTATTTTTTTGGGGGTCGTTTTTTTTATCGTCGCGATTAGCGCACTTTATTGGACTGCCAAAAAGGGCCAACTTCGTAATTTCAATTCTCAAGCTAAAACAATATTTACTGATGAGGAGCCCGAGGGAGAGATATCTGATACCTTCCCTGGCGAGAAGAACGAGGAGGATTAAAAATTAGGTTGAAAGATTAGGACTTTTTCTAGTTCAGCCTTCTGATTCTTATACTGCCTATTTTTATTCGTAATTCTTCATTTATAATTTTAATTCTACCGTCGTAATGTCAGCAGATCAAAAACAGGGCCCTTACTCTTCCACTAGTGAAGCGGTTCGTCTAGAGCTGAGTCAAATCGATGCTTCGATTCGTTCGGCCGCACTCTTTTTTGTGATTTCCGCGATTGCTTGGCTGCTGATTGGTACTGTCTTTGCACTCTTGGTTGCTGTTAAGGCGCACCAGCCAAACTTCGCTAGCACCTTTGAGTTTCTCACATTTGGTCGAGTCCGTTCTGCGCACCTCAATGCAATGGCGCTGGGTTGGGCTAGTAATATCATCTTTGCGGTTGGTCTCTGGATTATGGCACGCCTATGTCGTGCACCGATTAATCATAAGGGAATTCTGTTCATTGCTGGTGTTTTCTGGAACATAGGCCTGACGGTCGGCATCTTTGGTATTCTCCGCGGGGATATCACTTCGGTTGAGTGGCTCGAGATACCTAAGTATGCGACGCCACTCCTGGCTATTTCTTATGCTCTGATTGGGGTCTGGGGTGTGATGGCATTTCGTTTTCGGAAAGGGGACCACGTCTATGTATCGCAGTGGTATATACTTGCAGCGCTCTTTTGGTTCCCATGGCTCTACGTCGTCGCACAGGTTATGATCATATGGTTTCCTGCGCGTGGCGTTGTGCAGTCGGTGACTAACTGGTGGTTTGCTCACAATGTATTGGGGCTCTGGTTTACACCGATGGCACTGGCGACAGCCTACTACCTAATACCAAAGGTTTTGGGGCGGCCGATTTACTCTTACTATTTATCGGTACTCGGTTTCTGGGCACTGGCCATTTTTTATAATTGGGCAGGCATCCACCATTTAATCGGTGGTCCGATTCCTGTTTGGCTCATTTCGGCAGGTATCGTCGCATCCGTTATGATGGTCATTCCAGTCGTGGTGGTTGGTATCAATCACCACATGTCTGTGGTCGGCTTGTATAAAGAAGTATGGCGCAGTCCTACGCTACGCTTTGTCGTTTTCGGAGCCATCTCTTACACCTTGGTCAGCTTGATTGGTTCGGCCATGGCACTTCGCACAGTCAGTGAAATTACGCACTTTACTCACTTCACTGTAGGACATGCCCACCACGGGGTATACGCTTTCTTTACCATGATTATGTTCGGTGGTGTTTACTACATGATGCCCCGCTTACTTAAGCGCGAATGGCCTTCATCATTCTTGATTAAACTGCATTTCTGGGCATGCGCATTAGGCATTACGATCATGATTGTTGCGCTTCAAGTTGGCGGCTGGATTCAAGGTCTAGAAATGAACAATGCTGAAATTCCGTTCCTTGAAGTTGTCCAAAACACGATCCCTTGGCTCAAAGCGCGTTCGGTCTCAGGTCTTTTTCTGACGGTGGGACACATTGCTTTTGCGGCTAACTTTTTCTGGATGCTCTTCGCTGCGGGTACCGTCCTTGCTAAGCAAGGCCCGACGCTTCTTGGCTCGAATGAAGGAGGTACGGCTCAGTGAAAAACTTACCACTACTTTTCTGCGGTATTTTCTTCGCACTCGCGTTTTCATTTACTGGTTTGATTCTGACTAGTCACATTCAAATCGGTAGTCTTACGCAGACTACTGAGACCCTTGAAGCGACCGATGATTTAGACGAAAACGGGATGCCAGTCATGGTGATGGCTGAAGGTGAACCTCTCTATCCCGCCATGCCGGTCGGCCTTGCTCAGCAGGGTAAAGAAATTTATATTTCGATGGGTTGCATCTATTGCCATAGTCAACAAGTGCGTCGTAATGAGTTCGGTGCAGATATTGAGCGAGGGTGGGGACCTCGTCAGACGGTTGCTCGTGACTATATACTACAAGAACGTGTTCTTTTAGGAACAATGCGAACTGGGCCCGATCTAGCGCACCTGGGTGGTCGCTACGCAGGAGATGCGGGGCGAGATTGGAATCACCTTCATTTATACAACCCGCAGATCGTCTCTAAGGGCTCAACGATGCCACCCTTTGCATTCCTATACGATGTGCGCCAAATTGCCGGTAAGCCCTCAGAAGAGGCCCTCACATTTCCACCTGATTCTGAGTATGCTCCAGAGACTGGCTACGAGGTCGTGCCGACTCGCCGTGCCAAAGCATTGGTTGAGTATCTTCTCAGTCTTAAGATCAACTATAGTTTGCCCGAAGCACCGATTCTAGAATAATGAGTGAAGAAGAACACATCACAGACCCTAGCGTAAAAGGCCGTGGATCTCTGGAGAAGGCAGCTATGCAAGATGAGCACATGCAAGATGTGCACGCTCAGCTCATGCGTGAGAAGGAAGAACCGCAGGAAGGTTTCTCGCCAGTTCCTATCTTCTTAATGTTTGTCTTTGCTGCCCTCTGTTTTTGGGGCGGTGTGTATCTCGTTGAGCACTCTGGCGGATACCGTTGGGATGCTTACTCGCCTGACTTTGATCCCAATGCTGGGGCGCCTAAGCCCGTTGAGATTGCTCTTTTTGACCGTGGCGCTAAGGTTTACCGCAACCAGTGTGCACAGTGTCACCAAGCGGATGGCAATGGTGTGCTTGGTGTCTACCCGCCACTCGTAGCATCCAACTGGGTTACTGGCCATCCTCAGGTTGTCTCACGGATTTTGATTAACGGCTTAAATGGTCCAATCCTAGTCAAGGGCAGTAAGTATAATGGCAACATGCCTGCGTTCGGTTCAAGTGGACTCGCCTTGAGCGATAAAGACATCGCGGGTGTGATCACCTACATTCGGCAGGAGTGGGGCAACAGCGCCTCGGAGGTGACTGTGGCGACTATCGCTGATTACAGTGATCTCTATGCTGGGCGATCGGTTCCGTGGCAAGCCGTTGAGCTTAAAGAAGGCCTGGGTCCAGTCCCTGAGGTGACTGCCCCGCTGGTCGAAGAGCTTCCTGTTGATGGTGAAGTTGCCACTGAAGACGACGCGCATTAGTTATCAGCTTTTAAGCATACTTAAAAGCTTCAGATGAGCATCCGCTTTCTGGCGTTGAATTTCCGAAAGAGTGTGACACCTTGCAGGTAATGCCGCTTTTAGAAACAGAACCCTTCGATCTTACAGCACGCTCGACTCTGAATTCGTGCTGGGGTGCGCTCACGATGGAAGTGCTTGCACGTTTAGGTATCCAGACTGTGATCACCTCGCCCGGCTCACGTTCGACTCCTTTGACTCTTGCCGCGGCGCGTAATCCGCGGATCGAGGCTCTCTCGATTCTAGATGAACGCTCAGCTGCTTTCTATGCCCTTGGTCTTGCTAAGAGCACAGGTCGTCCGGTTGCGCTGGTCTGCACCTCTGGATCAGCAGCGGCTAATTACTGGCCCGCAGTTGTCGAGGCTTCGATGAGTGGCACGCCCTTGCTTTTACTCACGGCAGACCGACCGCCAGAATTACGTAACTGCAGCTCAGGGCAAACTATCGATCAGTGTAAACTCTACGGTGATTATGTGCGCCATTTCGCTGAATTGGCCTTGCCAGAAGCGTCGTCAGATACGCTAGCTTATCTTCGACAGACACTCGTCCATGCGGTGCACATTTCGCTCAATGCTAACTCGGGACCTGTCCATTTAAATTTCCCTTTTCGCGATCCATTGTCACCTAAGAATGATTCCCCTAAGCCAGTCGTTGATGCGGGGACACTTGAAATAGCATCGACTGTGACAACGCGTCCATGCGAAGTCGTTTCACTCAGTAGTGCCATTGACATGATCGCTTTAGAGCGTTTGAGCAGCCATACCAAAGGTATCATTGTGGTTGGCACTGAGAATCCACGCTACGGTGACGAAGCCTTTTGTGATGCGATAGCAATGATCTCTGATAAGTTGGGCTGGCCTGTCATTGCGGATGCCTTAAACCCATTGCGTAGTCATGCGGAGGGGAAATCTCTTTTAATAACACGTTACGATGCCTTTCTTCGTGATGCGCAAAAGGCTAGAGAACTATTCCCTACCGCGATTTTACAGATTGGCAGCTTACCCACGAGTAAGGTGCTCCGTGCCTGGCTCAATTCACACGACGCTGTTTCCTTTTTACTGACGCCGCGCCCGATCAACACAGATCCCTTACATCGCATCGCTACGCCGCTCTATGGCGATGTGCAGTCACTGGCTGAACACTTAAAGCATCAGCGAGTCGAATCAAATTGGGGTAAGCAATGGTTGGCAAACGAGCAGGAAACAGCAAATAAGCTAGATACGAAAATACGTTCAATCGAGACGATGTTTGAAGGTAAAGTCGCCTGGCTACTCTCGAAGTATTTACCCATCAATACGCCTGTCTTTCTGGCGAGTAGCATGAGCGTGCGCTATGCGGAATATTTCTGGGATGCTAGTAGCCGTGCGCATTCTATTTTCTGCAATCGTGGCGCAAATGGTATCGATGGCACATTGAGCACAGCTCTTGGTGTCGCTCATGGAGGAAAGCCGAGTGTCTTGCTGACAGGTGATTTGGCTTTCTTGCATGATAGTAACGGACTGCTTGCTGCCAGTCAGTTAAAAGGCAGTCTGACCGTCGTAATAATCAACAATAACGGTGGCGGCATCTTTGAATACTTGCCCGTATCAAAGATAGATTCACCTTTTGAAGATTTTTTTGCTACGCCACAGTCAGTCGACTTAGCCAATCTTTGTGAAGCGCATGGCGTTCATCATGAGCAGATTCAAGGCTGGGATGATTTTGTCCCCTCGATCGAAGATTTACCTGAGTCTGGCTTACGTATTTTAGAACTAAGAACAGATCGCAAGGCTGACCAAGTGATGCTGTCAGAGATTTTAAAGATTTAATTTTTAATCGGCTCGCAAACACGGGTTTTCAAGTGCGTTAAAGCGCAGTGGTGTTCGCCGACTCATTTTCAGCCTGTCATAGAGTATCCAGTGAGGCGATAGTCTACTC
>CALBPO010000245.1 GCA_937899295.1 uncultured Opitutia bacterium | reverse complement strand
TGTTTGACGTTGAATTTCTTTCAACTTCTCATATAGGTCTTGCTGAAGGTCAAAAGATAGCGGGGTAGATTTTTTACTGCTCATACGCAACGCCATGAGGGCTGTCTCAAAAGCTGGTTTTTATATACTCTAAGTCAACATAAAATCTAAGAGTAAACATTCGATATGACTCGCGGAAAAAACTTAAAATAATAACGCGTAGTAAAACTATAATTCTTTCATCGAAGATGGGATAGACGTATCGACTGAGAGCGCACTTAACGGACAAAATAAATTACGGTTTAAGGATATACCAACCGCGGCTGCCTTCACCTCGAAGGTCGTTCGGTCTCTCGAAGAATAGTCCTTAAGAGTGATACGTTTGACGATGTATTGATCTTGAATCTTCTTAAAGCTCTCCACGGCGAAGCGTGAGGATACTTCACCTTTAGCATTCATAACTTCGATTCTCCAAAGTGCATTATAAGTATCATCAAGACCCACGCGCACGCCACTGATGCCCCGCTGTGCGCTGGCAGACAAGGCTGGTGGCTGCATTAAAAACTGCTGCGCGATACGGGTCGCCCCAACGAGAGTCGGCCCCTCGTAAGTAAAGTCCTTCCAATATACAAATGGCATCTGTAAATCGAAAGGCGAATAAAGCAAGCTAGGCATGATGGGCTCAAACAATGCCTCACCTTCGATCAGTTCAAAGTCACTTCCATCATTTCGGCGTATCCATGCCTGCGGAGTGACTCCATTTTGTATAATTAATTCAACCTCTTGCGTGGAATCTACAGATTCGTTATCTTCTGATCGAACTGGATAAACACGTAAGCGCGTGATTGGCCCCGACTCATTCCATGAGCCCCACATTATTCCTGCGTAAGGAATCGTTCGACCTTGGCGTGGTTTATGGGCCAACTCAAACTCGAAACAAAAGTCGCCTTCGAGGCGTTGTCGCCGAAATGCGGCCAGACGTTTTGCCCCTTCTTTTGTATCGATGCGTTCCATAAAACGAGACGCACGTTCGCCGCCCTTGCGCAATTGAGCAGGTGCGTGTAAATAGGCACAAAAAAGGCCAGCTACGGTTAAACCGAAAACAGCTGACCTTTTAAATAATATTAGAAAATACGTTTTCCGAAATAACATTAATTACTAGCGGGCTGCGTATCGTTTGAAGCAGCATCCACAGCTTCGGCAGCGCCTGCTTCTACAGCCTCCACCAATTCACCAGAAGTTTCCCCTAGATTAGAGGATTCGGCGGCTTCAATGTTCGTTTCTGCCACTGGCGGTTCTTCTTGGGAAGTGATGAGCGAATCCATGTCCACCTCCGGA
>CALBPO010000244.1 GCA_937899295.1 uncultured Opitutia bacterium | reverse complement strand
CAAACCAAGGCACTCCATTCATTTAGGGTGGCTGTATGTGCATCTCTGAGAGTAGTGGCGGTTGCTTTTAAATTTGGAAATCCCTTCACTACCTGTTCGATCATACGCTTGAAGCTAGCCTCTTCGATTGCACCTAAATGCTCACCGACCCCTTCTACTTCAAAACCTAAGCAAGCGCTGAAGTCTTCCTCATTACCGATCATGACATCAACATATTTTGCGATTTCACGATTGACCGCTTGGCACTCTTTAAGGCCGCCAAAATCTTTCCATAGGGACGGTCGATAATTCAGATCATAGCTAACAATCGTGCCATATTGCTGTGCAATCTTTACAGCTTCGGCTTACGCTTGTTGTTGTTTTTGTTATTCTTGTTAAACTTACCATTGCCCTTTTGACGATCGTTCGGGTGCTGGTTCTTTGGCCCGTTGTTGTGGTTTGGCTTATGCCCCTTGCCATCGTTTTCGTGGCCTGCTTTGGATTCGCGGGGCTGCTTTGGGCGATTGGGTTCTGGCTGATCGCCCAAATCTTTTTCTTCGACTTGGTCGACCTTAATGTCAGCACTAAAAGTCACCTCATCATCGCCACTCGAGGATGTAGATAGCTTGGCATCGGATCCTGCTTGCGCAGGTGCGATCTCGCCGGGTGTGAACGTATCTGATCCTGTGTCGCCCAAGTCCTTTGCGACAGCACTCTTTGGGGTCGCAGGTTTTTTCGTAGCCTTCTTAGCGGCTTTTTTAGTCGCTCGCTTTTTAGGCGCGGCTTCGGCAGCAGTGGAATAGTCCTCTTGAGGGAGGGCATCGTTTTCTTCGTCAGTGCTCATGGCTGTCTATTAGTGAGGCTATGAATGCCTCTTAGTAAGTTGCTGGGGTTTCCGAGCTGTGCAGTCCGCATTAGTGCGCGGTGATCTGCTCAATCAGTCTCGTGGTTTGTTGTTTCAAAAATTCAAGGCTACCCGCGTTGGAAATAAGATAATCGGCGAGCTCCATTTTTTCTTCGAGGGGCATCTGCTGCTTACGGCGCTGCTCGATCTGTGCTTCTGTGTAAGCTCTGGTAACCATGCGGTCGGCGACTACATCAGAAGAACTAGATATACAAACGGTTAAATCGAAGAGGGTTTCAAGCCTTTTTTCAAAGAGCAAAGGGATCTCAACTAGCCAGTTTGCGCCTGGAGCCTGGTCGATCGAAGCTAGCCAACTCTTGCGGACAAGCGGGTGCAGTAGCTCCTCCAGCCATTTTAAATCGCCCTCGTGGCTGAATACGCGCTTTGCCACAGCACCATGATCTACCGCCCCGTCGGTAAAAACCGCCTCGCCCCAGCGCGAGCGCAACTGTGCTTGTACTGAGGCATCCGTAGCCAATAGCTCGCGCACCACTGCGTCTGAATCAAGCGTGTGCCAGCCCGCTTCGCGGAAAAACCCTAGTACCGTCGACTTCCCGCAACCAATCCCTCCGCTTAGGCCAACCCTCATAGACAAAATAACTTAAATAGTGACATTAGTGAAAAAGTGTTCACCATTACTTTAATAATTACAAATCGAAGCAATGTTAGGAATCACACAATCCGCAGCCCTCGTGGGCGTCGATGCGCATCCTGTTCAAGTAGAAGTGAATACCGGGGAAGCGGGCGAGCTTAAATTTATCCTTGTAGGCCTGCCATGAGCAAACGGAGCGCGTCGAATGGCGGAGAGAGAGGGATTCGAACCCCCGGAACCTTTCGGCTCAATAGTTTTCAAGACTACCGCATTCGGCCACTCTGCCATCTCTCCAAACTTTATAACTTGTGTCTAGAGGTAAGCTTTTTCACTGCAAGACGTTTTTAAAAAAAGTGATGAGGCCTTAGTCCGCATGGCAATACACTCGTCCATCATTCATCCATGCAAAGAAGCATTCTCAAAAAAATATGACCCTTTAAAAACCATCTACACTAGCCGGAGCCTTTTCTTGTAGGTCACTCGTCTTCATCTCAGCGAGCTCAACATCGATCTCTGTGTCGAAAAACAAAACGGAGTCCCTGCCCAACTTTCGGGCACGCACAAGGCCATCATCACGAATCATCTCAAAGCCAAAGGCACTCACCACCTCGTCTTTATCCTCTTTACCGAGACGTTTCCAAAACGAACCGCCCGCGTGGATTGCCATCAGTCGGTTAAACTCTTGTTCGGTCATACCCTGGCTACGTTTATAAACCTCAATGGCCGACTTTCCATTCACAAAGACCACGTGTAGATCCCACCCTGCAGACATCCGCCTATCACTAAGTTCTGAGGAGGTCGGTCGACGACCATCGGAGGTTTTGAAGTAGATGCGCACATCTGAAGAACTAGGCAGATATTCAAGATACTGGGCGTAAGGCATTCCTTTGCGGCGGCTTTCTTCGATCGTGTCGTCACGATACACGATTCCGCCCGAACTGAATAACCTCCGCTCAATCGACTCTCGGCGCTCACCGATACGGGCATCCAAAGTAGATGGCAAAAGTGAGGCGATCATTAATCCCGCAAAAACACTTACGATTGTTCCTAGTTGCATGGGGTATTTCATCATTGAGATTAGACAGTAAATTGGCCTCACTGATCAATTCAAAAAAATCTGCACCCATGCATAACGATTTCTACACAGCTTTTGACTTAGAGCGCTTTCCTGAGACCACCACACAGGAGGGCGACTACCGTACTGCTTTTCAGATCGAGCGTGATCGCATCATTTTCTCCTACCCTTTTCGACGCTTACAATCCAAGACGCAGGTCTTTCAATCGGGCGAATACGACTTCTACCGCACCCGCCTGACCCACTCCATAGAGGTCGCCAAAGTAGGCCGCTCGATTTGCGAATTCTTACTCACTAGCTCAGACCTACTCAAGGAATCTTTCCATATTGATGCTGATCTAACAGAGGCGATCTGTCTCGCTCACGATCTGGGGCACCCTCCCTTCGGCCATATTGGGGAGCGCAAGCTGAACGACCTCATGGCCAAGCATGGAGGTTTCGAAGGGAATGGACAAACGCTACGAATTTTAACTGAACTCATCTACGAACGCCCTGGCCGCACCAAAGGCATTGCGCCGACCCGCGCCTTCCTTGACGGCGTAATGAAGTATAAAGCCACTCAAGGCGACTGGTTGAAACAAACTGGCAAGGCACCCAAGAACCACTTTATCTACGACGAGCAAGCGCAATGGCGCGATCAAGTCTTTGGTGGAGCCACCCTCCCCGCAGACCTTCTCGAAACCAAGGCACTCAATAAATTCAAGAGTATCGAATGCCAAATTATGGATTGGGCCGACGACACCGCTTACTCCCTGCACGACATTGTCGACGGCATCCACGCTCGCTATATCAGCGTAGGTAGCCTGACCGAATGGGCAGCTACCAAGACCTTGAACGCAGATCAAAGTAAACTCGTCGACACCCTCTGCCAAAAGATTAAGAGCAACAGCTACGAACCCTACTTCGGCAGCCGTGTCGGCACCTTCGTCCACGCCTGTAGCCTGCATCCACGTAGCGGATTTATGAGCGACCGCACCCAGCGCCATAGCTTCGACTTGGAGATTGATCCAGCCGTCAAGGCTGAGAGTGCCCTCTATAAAGACATCGCCCTCGATCTCATTTTTAAATCCACCCAGCTTCAACAAATCGAATTCAAAGGTGGCTACATCTTGGAACGACTGTATCAAGCACTCTGTGAAAACTGCGTCGATCCAGACAGTAAAGGTCTCAATCTGCTCCCAGCCGCAGTCCAAGAACTCCTCGCCCACGAAGCCGATGCCACCGGCCGCCATCGCCGCCTCTGCGACTACACCGCCGGGCTCACCGATGGCCTTGCCGTCCGCACTTACAAGCGCCTATTCGATGCCGACTTCGGCTCAATCGCAGAATTGCAGTAACTAACTCAGCGCTTGCACGTAAGCGCACGGTTCCCTATCTCTACGCGCTTTATTTATTTTATCACGCACATGGAACGTAAGACTCAAACTCTTCAGGAACTCAAAGAAAAGGGCCCACTCGCACCTACTAAAAAGGCGCTCGTTGGTATCGACGGCTTTGTCGATGTCATCGTCCACCCCGTCGACCAACGCTCGGGTCCTGGCGATCAGTTCAATGCCATCCCTACCATCACCGACTTTGCTAAGCGAATCGGCTCCGCTGCGGGCAAGAGCGCCAACATTGAAATGGCACCCATCGTCGAAAAGCTAGGCGGCAACGGCCCGATTATGGCGAACGCTCAATCAGCTCACGGCATCGAAGTCCGTTATATCGGGGCAATCGGTCGTGATGCGATCCACCCCGTCTTTCACGACTTCGCCGAAAAGACCAATGCCATCTCCATTGCAGATCCTGGCATCACCCACGCTGCCGAATTTAACGACGGCAAGATCATGTTCGGCACAATGGCGAGCCTCGACGAGATCACCTACGATCACCTCTGCAAACTACCCGGCGAAGACAAACTGATCCAAGCATTCAACGAGTCCGACCTCATCGCCATGGTTAACTGGACGATGATTCCCTACCTCACCGACGTCTTTAATAGTTTCCTCGAAAAAGTCCTACCCGCGTGCTCTAAAGATAAAGCCCGCACCTTCTTCTTTGACCTCGCCGATCCCGAGAAACGCTCCGAGGCCGACCTCCTAGAAGTCCTCGCTGTCTTTTCAAGATTTGAGCAATTCGGTAAGGTCATCCTCGGCCTCAACCTTCGCGAAGCCGAGCAAGTCGACGCCCTTCTAGGCTTTCCTCCCTTAGCTAACACGCCAGAAAATTTGCAGACGATGGCTGCTCGCATCCGCGAGAAACTATCACTCAATACCGTCGTGATCCATCCAGTTGCGGACGCCGCGTGTGCCACCCCTGAAGGGACCGCATACGCCGTGGGACCTTTCTGTGAGAAACCAAAGATCACCACCGGCGCAGGTGACCACTTTAACTCAGGCTTTGTCACCGGACGCCTCCTAGGCCTCACCCCCGAAGCCGCTCTCACCGTAGCAGTCGCCACATCCGGCTTCTACGTGCGCACCGCGGTTAGTCCCACACTTAAAGACCTCGAAGAGTTCATCGCTACTTGGTAAATGACCGGCCTATTCATCACATTCGAAGGCGGTGAAGGCTGCGGCAAGTCCACCCAAATCGCTGCGCTCAAAGCTCGGCTTGAGGATATGGGTAAGACGGTTGTGCAAACCCGCGAGCCCGGAGGAACCGCCCTTGGAGAATCCGTTCGTAACCTCCTCCAGTATGACGATGCAGGTCAAGGCATGTCACCCGAAGCTGAGCTACTCCTCTTTGCCGCTAGTCGCGCACAACACGTCCGCGAATTGATCGCGCCAGCCATCGCCCAAGGTCAAATCGTGCTCAGCGACCGCTTCCTAGATTCTACCACAGTTTACCAAGGCGTCGCTCGCGCCATCGATTCCAAAAAAGTCGATACGATCAATCAATTCGCCATCGGCGACACAATTCCCGATTTGACCATCCTGATCGACCTTCCCCCCGAGATCGGACTCGCTCGCGTCCACGCTCGTAGTGACGGACAGCTCGACCGCATGGAAAATGAAGCCATCGAGTTTTTCCAAGCCGTCCGCCAAGGCTACCTCGATTTAGCCAAGTCAGAACCAAAGCGCTTCCTCGTTTTAGACGGTAGCCAGACCGTTGAGGAGCTGGAAACTCAAATTTGGCAAAGAGTAGGAGCGACATTGACATGAGCCACCCCTACAAGTTCGACAGCTGCCCCGAACGTACTGGTTTCGGTAGCCTAAAATGGGACAAATATAAAGGTCGCGACATTCTACCGCTCTGGGTCGCCGACATGGACTTCGTCACAGCACCGGAAATTCTCGAGGCACCTCAGCAGCGACTCGACCACGGCGTCTTTGGCTACACCATATCTCACGCGGCTCCCCTCGAAGCCGTGACCAATCACCTCGATCGCC
>CALBPO010000243.1 GCA_937899295.1 uncultured Opitutia bacterium | reverse complement strand
ACTATAATGCCTTAAACATTTTTGTCGGATGCATATAGGCTCCTTTATTTTATCGTCTGTCATCTTGCTAAGCTTATTTCAGGGCGCATCGGCTAAATTTCCTGATGACTTTGCAAAACCACTCGAAGTGATCGCATTTGGTTCCTGCAACCGCGACGAATTACCCCAGCCACTCTGGACTGTTATCGCCGAGGAAAATCCTGACCTCTGGATCTGGGCGGGTGATAACATCTACGCCGACTGGCATGAGCGCCCTGACGGGCAAAAGGTAAAATTTACTATTAACCGTGAATGGGTGACCCAGCGCTACGCCGCGCAATTTAACCAGCCCGCCTATACCGCCTTTCGCAAGGAGACGCCCATCATCGGCACTTGGGATGATCACGACTACGGACGCAACAACGCGGGCGCTGAGTACGAGCTTAAAGAAGTCACTCGCGACCTCGCTCTCTCCTTCATGGAAGTGCCCATTGGTGATCCGCGCTGGCAACGCGAAGGCCTCTACGGCGCCTACGACTTTGGCACAAATGGTAAAATGACGAAAGTCATCCTCCTCGATAACCGCTACTTCGCCAGCGGTAAAAAAACCGACAACCCGGAGCTCCTCGGACAGGAGCAGCTCGCTTGGCTGGAAACGACTCTTCGTGAGAGTGAAGCCGACCTACACATCTTGGTCAGTGGGATTCAAATCATCTCCGAAGAACACCGCTGGGAAAAATGGGCGGACTACCCAAAGACGCGCGCTTGCTTGCTTAGAGAAATCGCCGAGACACAAACCCCAACCATATTATTAAGTGGTGATCGGCACATCCATGAGATTTCGATACTTCAAGACTGGCCAGGGAAATTCCCCCTTCCCGAAATCACTTCCAGCGGACTCACCCACTCTTGGGATGAATTCCCTGGCGAAAAGAACCGCCACCGCGTGGGGAAGGTATTCACAGGCCTTGGCTATGGCATGATCAACATTAATTGGTCAGGACCTAAACCTCAGATCAAGCTCGCTATCAAAGACGTAGATGGAAATACGCAAATATCCCAACGAATTGAGTGAAACATCTTACCAATAAAGATGCTTAGCTAGAAGATTGACTCGCTATCGTAACTTGAATTCAGCGAAGGCTGGAGCAAGTGGCTGCAAGTGAATGCGGCAATCCATCGAAGGAACCGTTCGTTAAAAAAACGATGACCCCATGCGCTTC
>CALBPO010000242.1 GCA_937899295.1 uncultured Opitutia bacterium | reverse complement strand
GAGAGCTCTTATCAATGAAATTAATACCTTTATTCAAGTTTATGATGATGAGATGTATAATAAAGATGAAATAACAAATCTTTTTTCAGTTTATCAAGATTTAAATATTGAATTTATTCAAGATGAAAATTTTGTGTATGATTTTGATTGGGTCCAGTCAATACCTTTACGACATAATTCGATAACAGCCGTAATGCGAGAGCAAAGGACTTACTTAATTTAAGAGAGTTTCATGATTACAGCAAAACCAATAGCAGGCGCGCTAGGCGCAGAGATAGAAGGTATAAATCTAACCCAATCTCTCTGTCAGGATGACTACAAGCAAATTCGAAAGTTGCTAATAGAGCATGAAGTAATATTTTTTCGAAATCAAGATATTAGTCCCGCTCAACAAAAAGACCTTGCCCATTCATTCGGCCCATTGCAGACCCATCCGGCGTATGAAACCGTGGAAGGCTTTCCTGAAATAACGATATTGGAAAGCACAGCTCAAAAACCCACTAAGATCGAGGCTTGGCATAGCGACATGACATTTCGCCAGCATCCCCCGTTAGCGTCAGTTCTCCGTTCTAAAATCACTCCAGAGCGCGGGGGCGATACACTTTGGGCAAGTATGACTACCGCTTATGAACGCCTGTCAGAAAAGATGAAGCATTTCTTGGATGGCTTATATGCCGTGCATGACTTTCGGCATGGTTTCAAGGAAAGTCTCGAAGAAAGTGGAGGTGCCGAAAGGCTTGCGCAGGCGGTTAACGATAATCCACCGGTAGAGCACCCCGTTATTCAAATTCATCCGGAAAGTGGTAAGAAAGTGATTTTTGTTAATAGCCTATTTACGACGCATATAGTAGGAATTACCCAGGCGGAAAGTCGCGCTATATTAGATTTTTTGTTTGAGCATATTAAGATGCCAGAGTTCACGTGCAGGTTCAGTTGGGAGCCAAACTGTATTGCACTATGGGATAATCGCAGCACGCAGCATAAGCCCATAAACGATTATTTTCCGGCGCATCGAAAACTTCATCGGATCACTATCTACGGTGACTTACCGTACTAAGACTCAAATTTACCCTAGTTAGATTTAAGAAAGTTCACGATCCACTTTCCCACCGCATCATGATCAGTATTTTCTGTGAGTGATTGAATACCTTGTTGATAACAGGTCTCTCCAAAAATATCTCTGCGAAGTTTCAGTAATGAGCGAGAAAATTCTCGCGTGAATTCAGGG
>CALBPO010000241.1 GCA_937899295.1 uncultured Opitutia bacterium | reverse complement strand
CAATGTCGAGTATTGGCTTGTCGCCCACACGTCCCCAAGGCCCGTCTAAGCTGTTTGCAAGGGCGAGACCGATGCGTTTTTTGTAGACCAGCGCGGTGTAATATTTTTCGTAGGCCTCGTCTGACAAGCTAGGCAAGTCGGACTGTTCGATATCGAGTGATGAACCGTCCGATCCCATGTAAAATAACGCATAACGATCGCCTACCTTTTGAATGGTGGGATTGTGGATGGCCCATGAGTCCCATGCATCGCCACCCCGACCTTTCAAAACTACGCCCAAATCTTGGTAGGGGCCTTCAGGGCTATCGGCAACCGCATGTGCAACTTCGCAGGCTGAAACCCAGCCAGAAAATTTATATTCGTTTTTCCAGCGCGAATAAAATACGTGGACACGCCCGTCAGGGCCGTAAATTGGTGAACAACACCAAACGTGGTAGCCTTCAATTTCGAGGATTCGCCCCAAGGGGTTGAGTCTTTCTTCAAATTTAGAAGTTTGATCTGCTTTGGATGCGACTTGCTGTGAACTAAAAAGGTCTGAATCCGAGAGTGATACTTTACTAGGCATGTGATATATAGCTTTATACGAGTAATGTATTCAAATGCCCACTGTCAAGCCGATGGGGGTGATAATTATTAGTGATATTAAGGTTCTATACTTGTCTATCGAGTTACTGAACTTTGAATGATTTATATGATCAAAATTAGTGATATAGCAGCAGAGCTAGAATTATCTCGGGTCACTGTATCGGCAATTTTGAATGATCGATATCAAAAATTAGGGATATCGGAGAAAACTGCCCGGCGAGTATTAGCTCAAGCTGAAACTATGGGCTATGTGCCAAATCGGAATGCTTTGTCTATGAGGACAGGGCGCAGTCTCACGATCGGAATGCTGAGTAGTTCAATTTCTGAGGGCTGGGGTGCTAAAATCCTAGTTGGCGCCTTACGCGCTATTCAGCCCACTCAATATTCATTGCGAGTTGAGACGGTGCATGGAGCTGAGGAGGAGCGCGGCGCTTTGAAGCGGCTACTTGAGTCCAGGATAGAAGGACTTTATTGTTGTAACATCAACCCTGCTGCAGATACCGATGAATTCTTTAAACTTACGGCAGAGCGCTATAGTTTGGCTGTCGCCAGCACTAATTGCTCTTTTTCATTTCCCCATGCGCGAATTGAGTCGGATAATTCTAATGCTGTAATGAATCTGATGGAGCATCTCGTCGAACTCGGGCACCGTCAAATCGCCCATATTGGGGGGGATCGTAGTTCAGGAGTGAGTCGCGAAAGGAGTGAGGCTTTTTTACGAGCCGTTGAGCACTTTAATTTGAAGACTGATGAGTGCCCAGTCCGATTTAGTAATTGGGAGCTAGACCAAGCGCGAACTACGGCCCGGCAGTTGCTAGAATTCAGTGAGCCTCCTACGGCAATTTTTTGCGCGAATGATACAATTGCTGCCTGCGTGCTTCAGGTTGCCAATGATTTGAATATAATGGTGCCAGACGAACTAACAGTAGTGGGTATGACAAATGAGCGCTTGAGTCAATTGACTATTCCATCCTTAACGACGGTGGCTATTCCATGCGAGGAGATCGGTCATGCTGGCATGCTGGCACTAATCGACCTAATTGAATCGAAGCGTGAAATAGCAACACAGGAGATCACGCGCTATCCATGCACTCCAATTTTCAGAGATTCGAGCGCAGCTGCAAGGTCCTTGTTGAAAGCCACTCGATAGGCGTGGTAAGTCGGTATCGGCAAGCCGTAGAATGAAAAAACGTCTTTCGGTCCGCTTGAACGTGGGAAGGCTTTTATTAGGTGAACCGGTCTATAATTTCAACAGTCTACTTTGTTAGAATGTTGATGGCTTCAACTCGCCGAAGCTACCTGGTAGAGTTACAAGTTGTTCTTTTAGGGCGGCTTGCATTTCCGCGAGGACAGAAGCATGCCGAGCATCGCCGGCAAGGTTGCTTTGTTCGTTAGGGTCGTTGGCAAGGTTGTAAAGTTGATCACGCTCAAAGTAGGCGGGGTAGGAACCAGTCGATTTTTTTTCTGCGTCGCCGCCGCCAGGAATGGCTGTGAGGTGACTGAAGGGTTGAGTGGGGTCGTCGGTTACAATATTGAGCTGACGACGATAGCGTGCATCGTTCCATTCTTTTAGTACAGCGGCGCGTTCATCGAGGTTCATATTTTCAATGGCTTCGGGGTAGCGGATGGCCATGTATTTCCAGTCGCCAATGCGGACACCGCGGGCGTAGCCTAGCTCAAAGTAAAGCAGGCGCTCTTTGGGAGGGGTTTCACCTTCGAGGTAGGGGAGGAAACTTTGACCATCAAATTTGTGTTGTGAATAATCAACTTGAGCGAGGTCCAAGATGGTAGGGGCAAAGTCAACATTTGAGACGAGCGCCTGGGAAGTGGCTCCTGCGGGGAAGCCACCTTTACGCCAAACAATGCTTGGGTTGTGGACGCCACCCTGGTAAACGGTACCTTTGGCAAGTTGGCCATGGTCGTTAAAGAAGAAGATGACGGTATTATCGATTTCTCCAGTGGCTTCGAGAGTGTCGAGGAGGGCACCGAGCGCGTCATCAAGCCAAAGGAGGTTGGCGGTATTATCGTTAACAGGAAGGTCGGCAGAGCGAAGGCGCTTAGGAATAGTGTCGCGGCTGGGCTGAACTGTGAGAGGCTTGTCGAGGTAACCGATCGCAGTTAGGCGGGGATCGGCTTTCCAGGAGCGCTTTGCTTGAGTGGGGCCATGCGGGACTGTAGTAGCGAAGTAGAGGAAGAAGGGGTCGGTATGAGGTTGTCTAAGAAAGCGCACACCAGCGTCGGTGATCCAGTCCATGTTTTGAACTGCCACCTCATGCAGTCCGAGGAAGCTAGGATTGTTGTGATAAAGGCTGTCGGCGAAGTCGAAGCCGATCTCAAGCATAGCCTGGCGCGTGTGATCGTGGTTGGCTTTAAGCTGAGCTTTGTTGGCAGGATCTTGGGCGCTACTTTTAAAGTTTTTAAAACGCTTCAGGCCACCTACTTCTACGACGTGGTCTTTCCCGGCCATTCCAGTGGTGTAACCGCCGGCCTTCAATAGGGCGGGTAGGGTGCGGTCGGTCGAAAGAATGTGGGTGTTGAATTCAACAATGCTTTGTCCGTTCTTCTTGGTATTTTGTGTAAAGTAGCTGTTTTGGGCGCGGCTGCCAAAGTTACCAGTGAGGACGTTGTAACGACTCGGAGTGCAAACGGGCGAGACCACATGCTGTTGTAGCATGAGAGTCCCGTCGCGGGCGAGGCGGTCGAGATTGGGGGTCAGGTATTTATCTTTTCCCTGTTGAAGACAGTTGAAGTGGTTGGGAAGCATATCATCGGCAATAAAGAAGATGATGTTGGGGCGCTTGGCGTGAGCGTGCATGAACAGGCTGAGCCCAGCGAGGGCGAGGAGGGTAAGGCTACGTTTCATGATAGATCGCATAAAGATTCAGGATTTTAAAAGGAATGGATGGAATTATAAAGTTTGCTAGAGAGTTCTGCGACCACCGTTTTGTATTTAGGATCGTTCACGAGATTTTTTTGTTCAAGGGGATCGGTGGCGTAGTCGTAGAGTTCGACATCGGATTGCCTGGCTTCCTTGTTCGTGTTAGTGTCTTCCATGCGTTTTCCGTGTGAATCCGATGGAAGAATCAACTCCGATGGCTTGATAGCGATCGCCCGGGACCGTTGGCGGGGTAAGCAGCGGGTTTGTTTGGATGGCATTTTGCTGTCGTATGCAAATGAAATTTTGTGAGGAATTCGAGGATTTATAAGATTATGATGTAGTG
>CALBPO010000240.1 GCA_937899295.1 uncultured Opitutia bacterium | reverse complement strand
TCGGTCTCCTCAAGAATGGCTTCGGTCACGGCCTTGACCAGCTTACCCTTTGAAGCGACGCCTACGAGTATATCGGCCATTTTTCCTTCAAGCAGGAGACCGTTATAAAAAACCACATCGGCCTGACTCAACTTGATCACATCGCCACGAGTCGGTTTGTAAAGGTGTGGGTCAATGCCCTCGCCTATGATACCTTCCACCTCGGCGTAGTCACCAGCCAGGTTGACCACAATGTCGGTGATCATGCCAACCGTGCAGACAATTTTATAAGGCTCAGCAGATCCATCTGTATCGGAGCGAGCATCCGGTTCCACTGCGCAGCCCAAGAGGAAGTGGCTTATCAAAAATACAGATACTAAGCAAAGTATTGGTCTATAAAAATTCATACTTTGACTAATCAAAGTTATTATGACTTCAAAGTCAAGATTGCAGGGGTATCACTTACGAAGCCTCCAACTTAGCGGAATACATACAAAAGGCCGACTCCCTGTAGGGAATCGGCCTTTATAAAGTAATCAGTTACTCGAACTGCCTAATTAAGCAGTCTGAGCTTCTTTAGCCTTCTCGATGAGTGCAAGAAAAGCAGCTTCGTCGTGAATCGCTAATTCGGAGAGCTGTTTACGATCCATTTCTATGTTTGCTTTCTTCAGCCCGTTAATAAAACGGCTGTAGTTGATGCCATTGTTACGGCAAATCGCGTTGATACGGACGATCCAGAGTTGACGGAACTCTGTCTTCTTTTTGCGGCGGTCGCGGTAAGCGTAAACTTCGGCGCGATCGACGGCGTCTTTAGCGTAGCGGAAAAGACGTGATTTGTTTCCGAAATAGCCCTTGGCTTTTTTCAGAACTTTTTTGCGACGAGCAAGCGTCGCGGGACCATTGGAGGCTCTAGGCATGTTGTGGTATCTCTCGTTTAAGTCGCTGTCGGGTCGCCCATTTTCATGTTACCCGACTAGCGTGAGTTAATATTATTAAAACAGTCTTCTTGAGTGTTTAAGCGAAAGGCAGACCGCGGATGAGGTTCGCACGCTGGCCAGGTGCGACCAATTTGCTGCTACCTGCACGGCGACGTTGCTTGACACTTTTATTGCGCAGAAGGTGACGGTGTCCTGGCGTACGACGCAGGAGTTTACCGGTGCCTGTCTTCTTGAAGCGTTTTGCGATGGATTTGCGTGTTTTCTGCATGAGAAATTCGGGGAAGTGGAGGAAAGCACAGGTTTCTGGGCACCTTGTAAAGTACTAATTTGAACTTCTCATAGTCGATATCCAATATTGAACTCGGTCTTCTCGCAGTTCAACTTGACCGCCATCAAAACAAACCCCCCAGCCAATCCACCTAAAAACCAAAGCCGTCTCATCGGCTCGACGCTCGGGCGCATACGCAAACTAGGCGGCTATCAGAAGCATCACCACGTTCCTGACGGACATACCGAAGCCGCACAAAACTTCGTCCGTAAGGTGGGGCAAGCTGAAGTGAAAGAGGCTGCCGACAGTCTCTTTATAAACATTCGAAGCCTCTTCGGCTACAAGCGCCGAGATTTTCACTATACTTGCGAGGACGGCTTTGCGTGGATCAAAACGCCCGATTTCGACCTCCAGATACGAGTCGACCAATGCCTCCACGACCCGAAAAACTACTTATTGACTACCGAAATCATCGCTCTTCACACGGAAACGATTGCGACTGATCACCGCTTCCACAATTGCTTCACTCAGCACTGCGAGAATCTGATCGTCGAATTCGCTAGTCCGATACAGGTCCAGGATAAGATTGACACACTGGAGGATATTCCCGAACTAGCTAAAGCGATGACCTATGAGCCAGACGGCAGCGCCTTTGAGCTCAAGCTGCCAAAACTGGATCTGCACATTCAGATCGACGAGTCCTCTATTACTTTCAGCCTGCTGACCTTACGCGACCTCGGCAAACTACTCGACCACAGTCAAAAAGCATTCGACATCCTCGCCTGCGCGGAATTCGGACTACGATTAAGGTAGAGGCTTCACCCGGAAAGACGATCGAAGCAAAGCAAGTAACTACTGCGGGCATCAAATTGAAGCTCCTACACTCAAATATTTATCCAGATTTCTCGTTGCCCTTTCCTCAAGACAGCTCAGATTTCCGACCTCGGAGCCTAATTATAAAACTCATGAGCCAAAGCCTATCCTGGAACCGAAAAGACCTGATCGACGTGGAACCCCTCTCCCGCGATGAGATTGAAACGATTTTTACCACCGCGACTGCCTTCAAAAAGGCGATGGAAGCGGATAACATAAAGCAGCCTTACCTCAACGGCCGCACGGTGGTGAATCTTTTCTTAGAACCAAGTACCCGCACGCGGCTCGCCTTCGAGGTAGCCGCCAGCCGACTCAGCGCAGACACGATCACTGTGACAGGTGGCGCTAGCAGCCTGAGCAAGGGAGAGACCCTACGCGATACCGCGCGTAATATGGAAGCGCTCAAGGCAGACATCATCATTATGCGCCACTCTGCTTCGGGCGCGCCTAATTATTTGTCCAAAGTCGTCGACATCCCCGTGATCAATGCAGGTGACGGCGCCCACTCTCACCCGACGCAGGCGCTCCTCGATGCCTTCACTCTACTGGAAAAATTCGGTTCACTCGACGGCAAGAGGATCACCATTCTCGGCGATATCCTTTTTAGCCGAGTCGCTCGATCTAATATCATCTGCCTGCAAAAGCTCGGGGCGAAAGTTACCATCGCTGGTCCTAGTACGCTCGTGCCGAAAGCATTCGAGGCGATGGGGGGTACCGTAAGCCACAAATTACAGCCAGCACTCGAAGGTGCTGACGCGGTCATGCTGCTCCGAATCCAGCACGAGCGACAAACCGCAACGCACTTCCCCTCAATTGGCGAATATACCAGTTCCTTCGGTCTGAACAAGGAGCGAGCCGCCTGGCTTAAACCCGGGGCGATCATCATGCACCCAGGGCCGATCAATCGAGGCGTCGAGATCGACTCCGAACTGGCCGACTCCGACCAGTCCGTGATACTGCAACAGGTGACCAACGGTATCGTCGTCCGCATGGCAATTCTACATCTCTGCTCATGCGCCTACCATAAACAAACCGTCGAGCTACCCGCGTAAAATATTAAGACACTGAAATATAGGAACACGATCAATGAGTCACATACTTTGGATTAAAAACGGCAGGGTCATTGATCCAGCTAATCAACGCGATGCAGTCGGCGACATTTTTGCTGTTGAAGGAAAAATTGTCGACAGTATCAGCGACACGCAAAAGGCCGACGCCACCCTAGTTGATGCGGCAGGCCTCGTCGTCGCCCCTGGTCTAGTCGATATCCACGTCCACTTTCGTGACCCGGGCCAGAAGCACAACGAAGATATACGTCGTGGCACCGAAGCGGCGGCAGCAGGCGGGTTCACCTCTGTCGTGTGCATGCCTAACACAAGCCCCGTCTGTGATAACGCAGGCACCATTCAGCGTATCATGGATAAGGTCGAGCGCGAAGCCGTCGTCCATGTGTATCCCACGGGCTGCCTGACCATTAAGATGAAAGGCGAGCAACTCGCGCCGACTGGCCAACTAAAAAAAGCGGGCGTCATCGCCATGACAGATGATGGCGCTTGCGTCCAGAGTAACGAGATTATGCGTCGTGCGGTCGAGTATGCCAAGATGTTTGACCTCCCAATAATGGATCACTGCCAAGACGCCAGCTTAACCGAAGGCGCTGTCATGAACGAGGGCGAATGGTCGCTTCGGCTTGGTCTAAAGGGGTGGCCAAAAGCTGCTGAAGACATCATCGTGGCGCGAAATGTCATCCTCGCAGAACTCACAGGCGCTCACATTCACATGCAACACATCAGCTCGGCTACTTCGGTTGATATACTACGTCGCGCCATTGATCGCGGAGCTACTGTCAGTGGTGAAGCTAGCCCACACCACATCGAATTCACCGATGCAGATTTAAGCGACTACGATACCGTTTTTAAAATGAACCCACCTCTCCGCACCGATGCCGACCGCGAATCGCTCATTGAAGGGCTCATCGATGGTACTCTAGCCTGTATTGCAACCGATCACGCACCTCACTCCCCCACCGAGAAAGATCGAGAGTTTGACGCCGCGCCCTTCGGCATCATCGGTCTGGAGAACTCACTAGCTAGTTCGTTGACCACACTTTACCATGGCAAGCGCCTCGGTCTGAGCGAAGTCCTTGCTCTGCTCACACACAAGGGAGCTGAAATTTGTAAACTCGACGCAGGCACACTCAGCACGGGTGCACCTGCCGATATTTGCCTCTTCGATCCCGACGAAGAATGGACAGTCGATGCCAATAAATTCTTTAGTAAATCACGCAACTGCCCATGGCATGGCAAAATGCTTAAAGGCGTCGTTAAATCGACCTACGTCGACGGGCAACAAGTCTTCGATGGTCAATCCATCAACGCATAACAAATGCAGGCAGACCCACAAGTCGATGCCCCACTGATCGTGGCATCGCTATCTATCTTGCTTATTCTCGCAAGCAGCCTCGCGCTATGGGTTCGCCATATTCAGAAACCTGAAAGTATTATTGAACAAGATCCCGGCACACCCGCGTGGCCAATCGGCTGGGTCAACTTCGGCATCTTCGTCTGCGCGATGATTATTTTCGTCTATATGGCGCAGGTCGCAGCAAGTCTTCTTTTTTTTGAAGCACCTGCCGAAGGCGAGGGCACAACGGAATTAACACCATGGCTCGCTGTGCTTGCCGTGCTATGCCTCCAATTGCCTATGTTGGCTGTTTTCTATGGAGCCCGTCGCCTCTACCCCAGCCTCTATGCAAGCCGACTGGATAACACTAAGCTCTCGATCTTTACATCCTTCAAAAAAGCGCTCCGACTCTTCCTCATGCTGCTTCCGGGCGTGTGGATCGCTGCGTTGCTTTGGGCCAAGGTCCTATCCGGATTTGAAGGATTTGGTCTCATTGAAGATCTCGAGCAACAAGACCTCGTCACCCTCTTTCAAGGGGGCGGTGATCCTATCGCCATCGGCCTACTCGTCTTCGCGGCCGTCATACTGGCACCTATCGTCGAAGAACTGATCTTCCGAGGCTGCCTTTATCGTTTCCTCAAAAGCCAAACCACTGTGCTACCAGCGCAGATCGCCAGCGGCATCCTTTTCTCAATGATACACTGGAACCTATTGTCTTTTCTTCCTCTGGTGCTAGT
>CALBPO010000239.1 GCA_937899295.1 uncultured Opitutia bacterium | reverse complement strand
AAAAGCGACGAGTTCTTGGAGTGTAGCCATGCTAGAATAGTGAGTGGTGAGTCGTTAGGAGTGAAGTGTTTTCTGTGTGGACGGTTCGGATTTCTGTCTCCTGACTTATGATTGCTGAAAATGTCTGATTACGAAACACGATTTGGAGCGATTGGGCGCCTTTATGGCACGGCTGGTCTGGCGCGGATTCGCGCGGGACATATATGCGTTATTGGGCTTGGCGGCGTGGGTTCATGGGTGGTCGAAGCACTTGCGCGCTCGGGGATTGGCGCGCTCACACTGGTCGACATGGACGAAGTCTGCCTGAGCAATGTCAACCGGCAGATCCATGCGCTCGATGGCAATGTTGGTTGCTCGAAGGCGGCCGTGCTGGCCGAGCGTGTCGAACAGATTGCGCCGGAATGCGTAGTGACCGCTGAGGAGGTTTTTTTCACCGAGGCCACGGCCGATCGTCTACTGGAGCCGGCCTACGATTACATCATCGATGCCATCGATGCGACGCGGCTCAAGTGCTACCTGATAGCTGAGGCACGCAAACGGGGGCTGAATATCATCACTTGCGGCGGTGCGGGGGGCTGTATTGATCCGAGCCGAGTAAAAATCTGCGACTTGGCACGAACGATCAACGACCCGCTACTCCTGCAAGTGCGCAAGCGCCTGCGACAGAAATATGGCTTCCCTGGATTTAAGCGGCAGAAGTTCAAGGTAGACTGCGTTTACTCAGACGAGTTGCCCGTCTTCCCGATGCCTGACGGCTCCGTCAGTTGCGAGCGCGAGGCGGGCGAAGATTACCGGCTAAATTGCGCTACTGGATTTGGTTCGGCGACTTACCTGACAGGCACGGTAGGCTTTTTTCTGGCGGCCGAGGTGGTCAAGCGAATCGCCTTCGCTGAGGATTAACAGTCACCTACTTTTTGGAAAACTGGAGCGTTCCTCGTGCCATTGCGCGCTAAAGATCAGTATCTACTTATATGCCTTAGCGTTGATACGAATGTTTTCCTTGATCCTGCGCAGGAGCTCATCCGGCATCACGTTTTTACGTATCTTAAATCGCCCATTCCTTGCTCGTACGTGGTAGCCCAGATGATCGAGTGATAATTTTTCTAAATCTTGCCAGAGGAGTAGTCGTGGCTTTTTCGGAAAGGCGGCTAGGGTAATCCCGTTCTCATCCCAGCTGATTTTGAGACGACCAATCGAGGAAAGTGTGAGTGCCATAATCACGAGGGTGAATAAGCTTATAAAAATAGCCCACCCCGCGTCGCCGCGCTGCCAATAGCCCCAAGCGATCATGCCGCCGAGAAGTGCATAGATGAGAGCCTTAATTTTACGCATAAAGGAAATCTAGATTTTCTAAAATGTGATGCCAAGCTTAAGCAGGTCTATAGTCCTCTAAAAAATTAATCCGTCATCTTGAAACGGAAAAATTTCTTACCCGCTTCAGCATCTAAAGGTATCTGAATAGTCGATACGGCTCCAGTGGCCCAGATTGCTAAGTCGCTGCTTTCCTCTATTTCCAGAGATAGGGTGGCTTGTCCATTCGCTATCTCAATCATAGTAGAGCCAGCTCTTAGGTCCTGCACCTCTTCTATAAACAATTTAGCGTCTCTTTCAGCCACTACTGCATCATATTCCGACTGAGTGTATATGTATGAGCTTGTTGCGATCTCTGAGTAATCAACCACAATGAGGTCTCCATAGGTAGCGCCATCGCCTCCATAAGATGCGGCGTTTGTCGCGCCTACAACAGTGTAAGAGACCTGTGTATTCTCAAAAACTTGCGATCCGATGCTTGGTGCGATCA
>CALBPO010000238.1 GCA_937899295.1 uncultured Opitutia bacterium | reverse complement strand
CCAGCACGGTATCGCCGTGCATTGAAACGCCTGTGTCTTCAGATTTGATAGGGTAGCCGTCACCACCGGGGTCGGAGTCTGGAATAAGGATGGCGGAGCCACTCTGGCGAAAAATTAGGCGACCACTGACGAGGTCGGCATCCTCGGGGATGCAGAGTCGATCCTTTTTTAACCGAGCGATCTCGCCCTGCTCGAGCATTTTGTCGAGAAGCGTATGGGCTTCCTTAGTGGCGTCTTGATCGAACTTAAGGACGCTAATGATCTCCATACGTCGCATAGGGACGTAGTCTTTAGCTCCAAATAGTTTGAGTAGTTTTTGGCGTAAGTCCATATTGGGTTAATTGGTAAGAGTGCCGCTCTACTTACCCACCATCTCCCTCGGGATAGTAGGCGGCTGCATCCTCGAGACCGAGGGTGATGGTGATGTTAAGGAAGGTAATCTCGCCCATGGAATGACAAAGCAAGAAGCGATGGTCGTTGTGCATCTCGGCCAGTTCCTTACGCAATTGGCGCATTTTTTCTGTGCTGGAGATTTGGTCGGCGCACATGCAGGTGCGTAGGTGCTGCACGCGGGGCAGGGCGAAGCGGAGGCGACGCTTCATCAGGGTGCGCTCTTCGCGTTGATACTGTTTGCTTGTTTCGACGTTGATCAATTCGGTGCAGAGATTGACTACAGGGAGGTTGTTTTTGAAAAACTGTGGTAGGTAGAGCGAGCGTCGCCCTTCGTAGCACTGTTGGTCAAAGTCGATCGCGCGGACGCGGTATTGACTTCCCTCGAAGTCGGGCGTGACTTCGACTACGTAGTTGTATGCACGCATGTCGCCGAGTAGACGAACAAAGCTGCGCTCATTGAATTTGATAAATTCTTTGGCTAGGCGAACTTCGTGTAGGTCGGGGTGGGGCAGGAAGTCGCGTATAAAGTCGTCGCCAGGCACGCCAATGATATGCTCTTCGATCAAAGTGTCTTCGTGGACGAGAAAGTTGATATGGTTAGGCGAGAGCAGTTCCTCTAACTCAAGGCCGTAGACGCGGGAGGCATCGGCTTTTTTGACGTAGAAGTAATCGTGGTTGTCGTTGTATTGATTCACGATGCGCACGCGCATGGGCTTGGTGTTACCGAAGGTGCAAAAATCGACGCGGTCGATGTAAAGATTTGGCAGGATGGACTCGTCGCCTCCGGAGCGGAGAAGAACATAGATCTTTTTTAGGCCGTCGTAGAGTTCACGCCCAAATTGCTGTTCGTAGATGAGGGTCTGCCAAAGGGTATCTTCGCCGCTCTTGCTGATGAGAGGAAAAGAGTCTTCGTATTTGAGCATATCCTCATAGGTGACAGGAAGATCCATCGCTCTGTGGAAGTCAGAGAGATACTTCCGGAAAAGGGCGTTGATAGGGAAGAACTGTTTGCGATGTTGGGAGGCAGTTGCCTGCATGAGCTCTATTGAAGTGTTCGGCAGGTCAATGGCGAATGAAATATCTTTATTTTAAGATTGCCGCAACTTAGCGTCTCATGGATTGCTTTCGACGGCTGGGGCCTATGCAATGTCTGACTAGCTAACCCCGTCAGGCCCGGAAGGGAGCAGCGGTCGTTGGTTGGATGTGTGCTGTAGGTTACCTGGCCACTTTTTTGTATGGCTTGCAACGTAAGGACAAACGAGGAATGACGGATGGCTAGAGATTGGAATGCAGCTTATGAAGTAGGGGATACGCCTTGGGATAAGGGCTATGCTTCGCCACCATTGATTGACTTTTTGAAATGTCATCCAATTTCGGGTCGTGTGCTGGTGCCAGGCTGTGGAGCGGGGCATGACGTGCGAGCGCTAGCGGCGCAGGGTGCAGAGGTGGTCGGATTAGATATTGCGTGGAGAGGGATCCATAAAGCGAAGGCTTTTCCAGTTTCGTGTGACGAACGCTATGAGCTAGGTGACTTTTTGAATTTGGAAAAGCAGTATCACAGCTCATTTGACTGGGTCGTGGAGCACACCTGCCTCTGCGCGATTGATCCGGGCGAGCGCGAGGCGTACGCGATATCAGTTGCTCAAGCACTAAAGCCGGACGGAAATTATCTGGCGGTATTTTTTCGGGAAGTTAGCGATTACCAGGGTAATGGACCGCCCCATCCAATTAGCCGTGAACAGAGTGACGCCTTGTTTGGTGATACCTTTGAGCTGATCAAGTCTTTTGTGCCGCAACAGACGTATCCAAGCCGAACAATTGGCGCGGAGGAGGTTTGTTGGATGCGGTTGAAAGCTTAGCTGTGACGTGTCCTTGCCCTACCACACAACTGGGCTGACGTAGTTACCGATTGTATCGCGGATACTGAAATCAAGCTCAGGGAGGAACTGAAGACCGGTAAGTTTTTCGATCTGTGCAATCGAGCTCAGGTAATCGTTTAGATTTTTACTCTCTGCATCGGTCGGTATTAGTAAGGCAAGGGCACGGAGACCACCTTCGTCTGTAAGATCCAAAGCGATGATGTAAAAGGCGTCAGGCAGGGAGATGCCAGAGCCGAACTTGGAGCTCTCGGTTAGATAGGCGGGACCTAGATAGACCCAAACTTCGCCGAAACGTTTTGGGTAACGCTGTGTGAACTCGTGCATCACTTTTCTCCACACGCCGTCGGCGAAAGTTTCGGTCATGGGGGCGTAATTGGTGGCAAGCTGGGCATCGATAGCGCCGCGCTCGCCGTGTTGACCGATCAGCGCTTTAGGGGGAGCAATCGGCTGCGGTAGCCATTCGCCTAGAGTCATGGCTTTTGCGCTGAGCCTTGGTATGCGGACATCGATCTGAATTGAGTCGCCAGTATTGGCTTTTTTACGCTTGGAGTCGTCGAATCGGATTGCGATACACGCTGCCTGCTGGCTGCCCTCATTGACAAGGTTTGTGTAGCTTGCTTGCAGAAGCGGGCGGGTCGGCATCCGACCGTTTGGGATACCGGCGAGCGCGG
>CALBPO010000237.1 GCA_937899295.1 uncultured Opitutia bacterium | reverse complement strand
CGAGGATGGTCAGCAGTGGAGACGCCGCCAATCTGATGGTACTAGGAAGTAATATGCAGCAAACTCGGCGTATGCAGCTGATTAAAAGTCCCAGGGGAGGGTATTCTGAATTTTGTCCTCTACTTGATACACTAGCCTTTTGTGTTTAGTTACTCTTGTGCTCGTAAGCTTGCAAGTTGTGCAAAGAAATCCCTTTTTATAAGTATGCGCGTTTTACTCAGTCTCACTGCTTTTCATTTTCTGGCCTTAATTGCTGTTCACGCAGCCTCCATCGAGGGTCGTGTCCTCAAAGTCTTGTCGGATACACGTTCGTTTGAACTTGAGTTAACACAATCGGCGGACGCAAAGCTCAAATTAGGTAGCACACACATCTTTCGTGTTGGTTCGGGCGATCTCATGATCGGCTATCAAGGCCGTGTGATCAAAGCCAACGCTGCTTACTACCGCAACCAATGGCATTTGGAACAGAGATTCCCCGTCGATGGTTTAGGGGCGAAGGCCGCGCGCGATGTTAATCATCAGCTACATCAGGCCACCGCTGCGATGAGCCGTCGGAAATATGTGAAGACGGGTGAATACATCCCCAACTTCGCTATGATCGATCAGCATGGTGAGTTCCTTCAAATACGCCAGCTTCAGGGTAGGCCCTTTGTGCTGAACTTCATCTTCACCCGTTGCACTGTACCTACGATGTGTCCTGCATCTAGCACACGTATGGCGGACATGCAAGACGCCGCCCGCGAAGCGGAACTCAAAGGCCTCCACTTTGTCAGTATTACCTTTGATCCTGACTTCGATTCACCAGGTATTCTAAATCAGTATGCCGATGGCTACGGCATGGAGTCGGAAAATTTTCACCTACTGACGATGAATCAAAGTGTGGTCGACGATCTCCTTCGTCAGTTTGGTATTCTGACCATGGAAGAGGATGGCACCATTAACCATACGATGGCGACACTCCTGGTCGATGCTAACGGTCGAGTGGCTTACCGCAAAGAAGGCGCCACCTGGTCGACCAAAGATTTTATGGAGGCAGCGACTAAGCTCCTGTAAAAATGATTCCAGCTTGCGAAAGAGCATCACATTGACACATTTTGGAAATAATATATGGCAGTTTTTTCCTCTAAATCTTCACCTATGGCTACTTGGTTTTCGATAGCCACGCTAAGCGTGATCTTTGTCGGTGCTTATTTTTTCCTGCGTGCGCTGCCAGATGTAGAGTGTGGATTATTACACTACATCGAAATTGTGAATGCTAATGGGGAGATTGAGTTCTGCGCGACGAATCATGCAGGCTTTTTAGATCTTTCAAGACTGGAGTATCCTGTCAAAGCGAAGTTGAGCTATGAAAATACGATCGCTCAAGGCGAGCCTTTACGTGTGCGACTGGATTTAAAGACTGCTGGCGGGATGTCGATCGCGCCGCACGAGTGGTCGCCCTACGACGTGTCCAAGGACACCCA
>CALBPO010000236.1 GCA_937899295.1 uncultured Opitutia bacterium | reverse complement strand
GAATAGTATTTTTCTAAAAAATTGGCGTAATGTGACAGTTTTTGGTCGTGTTCGCCAATTGTAATATTTTCTGGATCATGTATTATAGAGACATCCTGTTTTTGGGATGCCATTCTTTATCAATCATGCGTTTTCTTATTTCATTTCTGACCCTCACTTTTTTAGCGAGTTTTTCTACGGGCTGCAGTGCGCCACAGGACGATGCGCACTCTGTCGGTCAATCTGCTGATAGTGTAGAATCTCCTAGCTCGCCCCCACGCACCGATTATTGCGAAATGCTCGAGCGTGATATCCAAGGTGAGCACTATGGCTTCATCGCGGGTAATAAGCTTTACTATGTGGCGGGCTCGTTTGGTGCCGACTGGGGCGAATATTGGGAGTCAGAAACACTTGGTTTCACGCACCCGCTCTTTCGCGATGGTCGTGCACGTGGCAATGCGATTGTTCAGTCTGAAGTCGGTGGTGATGGCCACGACTCCTGGGGCTGGGAGTTTTGGCGCAAGACGCGTTCTGCCTATGGCACCTTGATCGTTGACGGCGGCGAATATAAGCACCCCAAACCAAAGACTCTGGACTGGCGCCCAGATAAGATGGTCGCCAAGTACGAAATCGCCGGAGTGAACATTAGCGAAGATAAATTCATTAACCGCGACGATGTGCTTACGACATTGATCGTGTCCGATAAGGATGTGTCCATTCGTTTTGAGGGTGAAAGTTTTTGGGAGCCTAGCAAGGTTCCTCGTTTTGATGGTGACGAGGTGGAGGGCAGTTTTTCACGCACTTGTGAATCTGAAGTCACATTTGACGAGTCGACCAACGCGCTGCGCTTACTAGAGGCTGGCACTGCAATCGCCAAGCCGCTCTACGGCGAACCCGCGGAGGTAGGGCGCATGATGTATGATGGCCTGAGCTTTGTCTATAGTTCCAGTGTTCCGATGGAGGATGTGAAGTGGTCCAAGCAGCCTAAAGGCAATCTCGGCTACTCATTTGTCTTGAACTTGCCAGCGGGCCAACCCGTATCGCTGACATTGGCGGTTGCGGATGAATATTCCGAAGCACTTTCTCGCTCAGAGCAGGGCAATGCCAAAGCGATGCCTGCAATGGTAGCAAAGACCGAGTGGTTCAATGATCTCCTCAATGAGCAGATTCCCTATTTCCGCTGCTCGGACGAGAAGGCGGTTGAGACTTACTACTATCTTTGGGCGCTCAATTTTATGTACTTCCGTGATATCGGCGAGGGCTGGTTGAAATACCCGCACACGCAGACGGCAGTCAACAACTTCATGGGGCTACACCTGTGGGATTCATGGGCCTACATTCAAGCGGGCTCATGGGTCGCCGATAAGTGGCAGTGGGGACATGGTAATGCACTGTCTTGGCAATACATGGTGCCGTTTAAAAACAAGGCCAACAACATGCCCGATAATTTTGGTAAGGGCTGGTATTCTCCCTTGGTGCGAATGGTTTTCGTCGGTGCGACCGAGCCTGCATGGCAGCAGTATCGTCGCTCGGGTGACAAAAAATATTTGGAAGAAGTTTACGGCAAAGTCTTTAAACCGCTTTATTGGGACGGTAATGGGCCCGCTAAGAGTTTCGGCACTGAAGTAAACGCAGTCGATGCGCTTTCAAATATGGCAGCTGCATTGGGCGAGGTAAACGACATCGAGCACTGGCAGGCCTTCCGGCCTCAGATGGTTAAAAGTTTCAAACATCAATGGTCGGGGCGTTGGGATGGTTTTTACGGCGGTCGCGGAGTGCCGTGGAAAGATATCTGGGCCCTCTCCGCGCTCCAGTCCGTGGCGATGCCAAAAGAGTGGGGTGAGCAGATGGTCGAAGAGTATGTCCTCGATACGGACAAGGGTTTTGCCTCACCAGTCGGGGTCAATACCCGTGCGGCTGACAGTCCTCCGAATGGCATCTTTCGATGCTCAACGATTAGCTCATGGCTAGCGATCGATGGAATGTTTCGCCAGGATCAAGCCTATGCGGGTATTTTGACGACCTTAAACCATACCAATGCAATGCATCGAGAGTGGGGCT
>CALBPO010000235.1 GCA_937899295.1 uncultured Opitutia bacterium | reverse complement strand
GGGACAGTTTTGATATCTGGTTTTACAGCCACTTCAGCCATAGTATTCTCCTTGTTTGATTATAGCTCTATTTATCACAGGACTCATACACCAATATTTATGTTCGCCATAATATAAGTATCTGCATATATATGTTGTTCCTTTGTGATTTGTGTAATTTTCATCAATGCCATGCTCTGTTACTTGAATATGCGCTATACTCAATGAGGCAAAATGTGTCAGAGATAGAATGACTAGCAAAATGAATCGATGTGAGAATTCCATTAAGTTTGGAGTATCAATCAGATGCTTATTCTGTCAAATTTATACACATCAATGCCTTATAACTTTATAGTGCGAATACCTAATGGCGGAGAGGGAGGGATTCGAACCCTCGGTGGAGTTACCCCCACACATCCTTTCCAGGGATGCACAATCGGCCACTCTGTCACCTCTCCTTTGAACTTGATCTAGCGTAATGGTGCGGGTAGACGGAATCGAACCGACGACCTCTGCGTGGAAGGCAGATGTTTTACCTCTAAACTATACCCGCGATAGCTAAACTGAGCTGAGGAAGATGTCGAAACCTTGTCCTAGTGGTCAAGCTAGGAATTCAGGTTTCGTTCTTCGATGAAATCTTGTAAAATTAGAGCGGCGGCGCGCGAGTCGATTTCGCCACTTTGGCGGCTGGGTTTCTTCTTTTGCCCTTTTAGGCCCTGCTCGACTGAATGGCTAGAAAGGCGCTCGTCGATGCGGTGGATGGGTAGGCGGAATCGCTTTTCTAGCTCCCCAATAAATTCATCGACCTCCCTTGCCTTAAATCCGACGGTGCCGTTCATATTGAGTGGGTAGCCGACGACGAGCTCCTCCGCTTTACGCTCGTTCAGAATCGTTTCGATGTGGCGCATGCGCTCTTTCTTGGAGGCAGCAACCGCGGCAGGCAGTGGCATGGCGATGCCAACCTCGTCTGCGAAGGCTAGGCCAATGCGCTTCTCTCCCCAATCGATGCCTAGATAGTTCATTTAAAGAGTTATGTCAGATGCTTGTAGCTTGCTTTCGTGCCGATCTTTTTGACTAGGTCTTTGATTTCTTGAGCTTTGTCTTTGTGGCAGACGAGGGTGGCGTCTTCGGTTCTGACTACAATCAAGTCTTCCACCCCGACTAGGGCGACGAGGTGCTTTTCATCGCGGGAGTAGACGATGTTGCCACTTGCATCGGCCAGCTCTGCGGAACCGCGGACGACATTACCCGCTTCGTCGGCAGGATAATGCCTGGAGACCGCCGGCCATTCGCCGACGTCGTCCCAATCAAAGCCAGACTCGACCATGACGACATTATTTGCCTTTTCTATAATCGCGTAGTCGACGGAGATCTTTTCTAGTTTTGGGTAATGTTGCGCGAGGAGCGCGTCGATGCCTTGCCCCGATTCGAGACCCTGATCGATGGCTTGCAGGGCTTGCCAGAGGGTGGGGGTGCTTTTCTCGAGTTCGGCTACGATGGCTGAGACCGACCAGATGAACATGCCTGCGTTCCAGAAATAGTCCCCCGCATCGAGGTAGCTTTGTGCGGTGGTGAGGTCGGGCTTCTCGACGAAGCGTTTAACTTGGTAGACGGCTTGGCCTGCATAGTCGCCACGAGTATTGCCTTGCTGGATGTAGCCATAGCCTGTCGCCGGGGAGCTGGCAGTGATGCCGATCGTGGCGAGCACGGGATCGGCTTCAGCTGCGGCGAAGGCGCTTTCGAGGGTGGCACATAGGCCTGCTGCGTCGTGGATCACGGCATCTGCGGGCAGCATGGCAAAGACTGCCTCAGGATCTTCGCGGCGAACTAGCACAGTGGCTAAGCCGACGGCGGCTGCGGTATCGCGCCCGATGGGTTCGCCGATCACTTTATTAGGGTCGAGCTCGGGGCAGACTTGCAGCACGGCATCGCGTTGCTCCGTGTTCGTGATGACAAATACGTCCTCTGCGGGGACTAGGCCAGCCAAGCGGTCGATTGTTTGCGCGAGCATTGCCTTTTCGCCGACAATTGGGAGCAGTTGCTTGGGGCGGGCGGTGCGGCTCTCTGGCCAAAAGCGTTCGCCTCGGCCTCCTGCCATGATGACTACGTATCGCTTGGACATGTCTTTGAGGATCAGCTCGGGCGGTAAAATGGCAAGTTTCGAGTTCGTGTCTTGATTCCAGGCGTCCAATCCTATGTTTTTGGATCAATACATATTTCAGATGCCTAAAAAGAAATCCAAGCCCGCCGAAGACGAAGGTCCTAAAAAGAAGGTGATGTATACCATCAAGCTTGATGAGGAGAAGGTGGATCAGCTCGCTGACTTGTTGGAAGAGAAAAGTGTGGGCGGCGCTTGGTTCCCCTATGATGTGGCTTACTCGCTCTTTGCTTTCAAGGGCGAGAAGGTCAATGTGGTTGGCTATCAGAGTGGTAAGTTGGTCGTATCTGGTAAAAATATGGAAGAGTTTGTTCGCGATATCCTTGCGCCCGAGATCACGGGCGAAGCGCTCTTCGGCTATGAAGAGGTGCACAACC
>CALBPO010000234.1 GCA_937899295.1 uncultured Opitutia bacterium | reverse complement strand
CCGGCTCCATCCGCACTGACAACATCGCCTCGTTGATTAAAGTCGGCCTGCATAACATACCACTCGTTCGCTATCTGATTCAGCAAGGCACTCAAAGCATGAAGACACGTATGAAGGAGCTAAAAGCCTTCTTCCCTGACGCAAGAGGAGAAGATTGGCGTCTCATCGACGCAGGTATCCGCGTGCAAGCCATCAAAAAAGAGGACGGTGACGCTGGTATTGTCCACTTCGGAACCGAAGTTCTCACAACTGAAGACCTCTCCCTTTCTTCCTTGCTAGGTGCTTCGCCAGGCGCATCGGTATCAACCAATATCATACTCGAAGTCATCAAACGCTGTTTCGCTGACTCTCTCGAGACAGCAGAAGGGCATGCACGCATGAAAGCAATGGTACCTTCCTATGATGAAGACCTGACACAGCCAGAAATGGCCTCGCGCCAGCGAGAATTAAGTGAAGAAGCCTTCAAAACTCTAAATTGCATCCGATAAGATAATAATCACCATCAACTGAAGAAACGAAGCAGATGATTCATGATCGAGATATTGGATATAATGAGGGAGATTAGAGCCGCTGAGGTCAGCATTAAATTGCTACAAAAGACGACCAAAGCAAAGATTACCCCGACTCGATCAGCCGATTTTCAGATATTCTCCAACTTTCTTGAAAGCTATTGACAAGGATACTGGGCGGCAACTTCATGCACTGCTCACTACGCATCAAAGGGTGCGTATTTAGACAATGGAAAACTTTGCTGATCAATGCCTCGACATGGCTCAATCTATATTGGGCCACAATTTAGAATCTATCACCGAACAAGGTGCTATTGCCCCTGTTCCCGGGGAAGAAGGCCGCTTAGACGAGCCCGGCCACGCCGCCCTCGCCATCGGCGAGTACTACCGCGCCACCACCGAGTCGACTCTAGGCGGATACGATCTAATTGATCTCGCCGCGCGCACTGTGACCGCGCAAGCCTTCGCGCCCGAAGAAATGGAAAACGGTCTCGCTTACGCGGCACTTGGTCTCCTTTCCTTCAGCCCGGCCAAAGATCGCAACCCTGTCTGGGAGCGTCTAATGGATCCTACCCGCGAGCAACTCGATAAGCTCCTCTTAGAGCGCAGCGACTACGAGAATCATTACCAAGCCTTCAACATCGCTAAGGCTGTCACGCGTTTCAGTATTGGACTATCCAAGAAGGACGAAACCGGACGCCTCATCGACCGCTTCCTTGAACGTATCGACACTAAGTCTTCAACTGGCTATATCGATGATGCCGCTGGCGAGGAAGCTCGTCTGGGTGGTGCATTCGACATCTACGGTGTACATAGTTTCGTCTTTATTCGCCAGTCGCTCCAGTTACACGCTAATTTACACCTGCGCGAACGCAAAATTCCCAGCCTGCGCTCCTACTCAGAGAAATATCTCAAATTGATCCCCGACCTGGCTCGTCAGGATGGTGTCGGTTGGGCTTACGGTCGTTCGCTCGGCGCCTATGGGCAGATGCATTGTATCAGTCTAGTATTACAAGCGCTTCGCGATGGCTGGGTGCCCTCTGATCAACGTGACCTCTACGTTGATACAGTTCGCCGCCTCTTCATGAATTTCTTCGTTACTTACCTCGATCAGGAGCACGGCTATCTCGTGATCCGAGACGAGGAGCGTAACACTGTCCCCTACCATACTACGCGAATGGCTAACTTTGATGCTGCGCGCTACCTTTGCCAATGGTCGCGTCTTGCTCGGTCAATCGGTGGCAATGCCGCGCCCTCTTCTCCGGTGGCTCCACGCAAAATTGCGCGCTACGTCAGTTTCGATAAGTCACACCGCAAGGAGCAAGGCCTCTTCGTTTACCAAGACCCTGATTCCGGGTTAGCCATTCAGTTGCCGCTCGTCGGTTCGAGTAAACTAGGCAAAAGTACCTCTGACTATCTCGCCTTTCCTCACTCCCCTGGAGTATTCGACTGGCCAGTCGATCAGTATCTACCCATCATGCAGCCTGAGCTCACCTTTGGCGACAAGGTTATCGTGCCTTCCTTCTACGGCAAAAATTGCACCACTAGCATGGGCATGCGCAACGCGCTTAACTTCAAGTATGATCAACCTGAACTCATTACCAAGGACGAGGAAATTGTGAGCGGTCTCGGTTCTTGCAAGGTTGTCTGGTCATTCCTCAAAGGCAAAATTAGCTGCGAGTTCTGCTTTAGTGTAAAACAACAAGTCACACTCGATAAAATGCGTTACGTTCTCGGCATTGCATCGCCCCACAGTCGCTATCGCGTAGCCACCTCCTTCACACTCGGCGAAGGTGGCCACCGCACCGAAGTAACTAAGGATGACTTTCAGGCAGAGTGGAAAGAACTCGACGTCGTCACTAAGGATCCCAAGTTCCGCACCTACTACGGAAACATGCACTATCTGCAAACCCTTCAACCCGACCGAGCCCTCGTCATGCGCCCCGGCACACAATATCGCTTAGCGCTCTCCTTCGAGCCCGACATTACCTTTGCGGATGAATAGGCTTCAGCTAAGAAAGAATTAAATTAAGGAATCAGAACCATATTCCTTCTTATCAATCTCTAATTTTTTAATTCTCAGTATAGTGTTATCCGTCCGTATCATCCCTTGCCTAGACGTCCATGAAGGACGTGTGGTCAAAGGTGTGAACTTCGTCAACCTGATTGATGCGGGCGACCCCGTCGAACAAGCCAAGGCCTACGAGCAACAGGGTGCCGATGAACTTGTTTTTCTCGACATCACCGCCTCCAGCGACGAACGCAGTACTATGATCGATGTTGTCGAACGCACCGCCTCTGAGTGCTTCATGCCGCTCACGGTTGGTGGCGGCCTGCGAAGCGTGGAAAACATCCGCGACATGCTCAACGCAGGAGCTGACAAAGTCAGCCTCAACACTGCCGCAATCCTCAATCCCGACCTAATCAAGGAGTCTGCTTCTCGCTTTGGCAACCAGTGTATCGTTGTCGCGATCGACGCCAAACGCGTGCCCAAACAGGATGGGAAGTGGAAAGTTTACACACACGGAGGCCGTAAAGAAACCGAACTCGACGCCGTCGAATGGGCAAAAAAAGTTGTCTCACTCGGAGCGGGAGAAATCCTCCTCACCAGCATGGATTGTGATGGCACAAAAGGTGGTTTTGACAATGCACTCAACCGAGCTGTCAGTGAAGCCGTCGAAGTCCCTGTCATCGCTTCCGGCGGTGCTGGCACACTTGATCACCTAGCCAAGGCCATAAGCGATGGTAAAACTAGCGCCGTGCTAGCCGCCTCTATTTTTCACTTCGGGACCTTTACAATAAAACAAGCGAAAGAACATCTGAAATCCAAAGGTTTACCCGTCAGGCTGTAGCTCCCATACGAAGCTTGTTTAAAATACAAGCCGTGATGCTCTGAACACCTAATGACTACCCTGCTCTGAGTTCCTTGAGTAAATGCTGACAACCGTCTTCAATCAGGTCCATGACGTGGTCGAAGCCGCGATCACCGCCGTAATAGGGATCGGGTACTTCAGTTTCGTCGTGCTCAGTGCAATAATCGCAGAAGAGTTTAATCTTGTCTGAATATTGTCCCTTGTGATCCAGACTGCGCGCACCAGAGAGGTTATCTTGATCCATCGCGAGGATCAGATCGTAGTGATCTAGATCTGCGCTCTCTAATTGTTGCGAACTACCGATTACGGGGATTCCTCGCTCACGCATTACCTCTTGCATGCGACTATCCGGTGGCGAACCATGGTGAAAACCAATTGTTCCAGCTGACTCAATTTCGAATTGATCGCTGAGTCCCGCTTGATCGACCAAATGTTGCAATACACAATGGCCCGCAGGAGAACGACAAATATTGCCCATACAGAGGAAGAGGATGCGGTGCATAAGAGGGGTTATTAACTGGATATTTATAATTTTAAGTGAAACAAAAAGCGCTTATAAAATAGAGCAAATGTTCAACGCTTAGCTTCCAGCAAACAAGTATCAACTGACAAGCCCATATTGTGCGATGTGAGCATGCGCAACACGTTCAAGGTCATCGATCTGGTTGACCTGACCGAGCGAACCGCGAATTTTACGTGAGCCCTCCATCCCTTTAGTTAGTGCAATAAACTTTGGGCGCATCCAGCGGAGGTCGCCATGTTTTTTCTCGCGAAAAGGCCGTGCCATAATTCTGCGCGTATATTCGATAATCGTCTCCCAGCGCTCAGCGATACTTGGTGGTTCGGGCACTTCGCCATATTTGAGATAGTGCTTAATATCACGAAAAATCCACGGGTAACCTAAGGCGGCACGACCAATCATTAAGCCAGCGCAGTTAGTCTGCTCGCGTATACGAATCACGTCAGCTGCACAAGTAATATTGCCGTTACCGATCACGGGGATCGTTAACTCATTGGCCACCTCAGCTATGATAGGCCAGTTAGCGTCACCACGATATCCCTGTTCTTTTGTGCGACCATGGATAGCCAAAGCTTGCGCCCCTTCACCTTCAGCTATGCGACCCACTTCTTTCGCCACAATATTATCATCATCCCACCCTGTTCGGATCTTTACCGTGACAGGTGTTTGGGGCACAGCCTTAACCACGGCAGATGTGACTTGGCCGAGTCTCTCTGGGTTTCGTAGCATCGAAGATCCAGCATCCATGCAAATTACACGGTCAGCGGGGCAACCGAAGTTGATGTCGATAAAGTCTGGCCGTAAGCGATCTGTTAACATCCGCGCGGCATTGGCCATTGACTCAGGATTGGAGCCGAAGATTTGCACCCCCATCGGACGCTGCGCCTCGGTGAAATCGACCGTCTCCCAGAGCTTAGGATCCTCGCGCGTTAGCGCATCTGCTTGAACAAACTCTGTTACCATGACATCCGCGCCCTGCTCTTTGCAGAACTCGCGAAAAACGATATCGGTAAAGCGCGCCATCGGGGCAAGGTAGAGCGGGAATTGCCCGTTTTGGAACCAAGGTAACATTGTCTTAAATCTTATATGTCTGGACTAATGCATTAGCTTTTCGCTTTAAGCTGCCAGGAGTGGCTCTACTGGAAGCGATTTTTTCTAAGACTTGAATCACTGCCCGAGATGGTAAGAGATCGAGGATAAAGTTCTCCTCTAGAATCTCACCAAGGCGGCTAAGCGCATTTTCGCGGCTCCTCAATTCAGCATCTTCTGAACGGATTTGGTTGATTAAGTCTTTTTCCTCGGACGTCATGTCAAAAGATAGAAACCCCCTCCGATATGCTTGTAAGTAAAAAAATACGCAGCTTTGCCACCTTCTTGCTTCTGTCATGCATTCATACGCTAGTGGCTCATGCCGATGGGTCCCTAGCGTGCAAACTCGACTATGCCAAAAACTTTACAATCGAAGAATATGCGGACTATAAGCTTTTAACCGTCAGTAATGCCTACCGAAGTGCAAGAAGTGTATATCGCTACGCTCTAATACCTCATAGGGCTACATTACCTGATGACTTACCTCGAGATGTGATCGTCATTCGCACACCGGTGCAGCGAGTAGTCATAATGGAAACCGTCTATGTCGGCTACCTAGACGCCCTCGGTCAGCTCGATCAGATCTGCGGTGCAGCAAGCGCAAGCTACATTAACCACCCAAAAGTCATCCATGGCGTCGAATCGGGCGACATTCAACACATCCAATCGGGGCAAAAGCTAAACATCGAGCGACTCCTTCTGCTTCAACCAGATTTAATACTCACTACAAACATCGGCGAGGGGCAGCTGGACGTTTCCCCACAACTGCAACGTGCTGGCCTGCCCGTCGTTTTAACTGCGGACTATATGGAGCACCATCCACTCGCTCGTGCTGAGTGGCTAAAATTCATTGCAGCGTTCTTCGAAAGCGAGGATCGCAGTAACGAGATCTTCAACACGATCAAAGCTCAGTATACCAGGCTAGTAGACAAAACCAAAGGCATCAACGAACGACCCAGTGTATTTTGCGGGGCTCCCTACTCTGGATCATGGTATGTGCCGGGGGGCGATAGCTTTATTGCTCGGGCGATCCAGGATGCGGGTGCTCACTATCTCTGGGCAGATGATCCTAGCCGAGGCAGCCTTCCGCTCGATACCGAACGCGTTTTCCTCAGAGCCGCAGAAGCCGACTACTGGATTCACCCCAGCCACTACCGTAGCCTCAGCGAGCTCTTCAACGCCGACCCGCGCTTCGCTAAATTTGGTGCTGCGCAGATCAGCCAAGTATTTAATAACACCCGCCAAGTTAGCAAAAACGGTGGCAACAACATTTGGGAACGCGGCATCGTCCACCCCGAAGAAGTCTTAGCCGACCTCATTAAAATTTTCCACCCCGACCTACTGCCAGAACACGAGCTCATTTACTACGAGAATTTGCAATAAATGTGAGTTTTCATTGGCCAACTAGCACCTTGGTATCAGATTGTAAGCATTCCGCCAACTATCGTGACACAGATAAAAACAGCGACTTCCCAGAGGCTTGGGGGCTTTGCCCTTATTGCGGTGGCGACCTTTGCCATGTTCCTACTGAGCATCTGCTTGGGTAGTGTGAACTTCTCGCTGAGCGAGGTGCTGCAGACTCTACTCGGCCATGGCGATGCCAATGCAGTGCACCGTCAAATCATCCTCGATTTTCGGCTACCACAGGTGCTCACCGCCTTGCTCTCTGGTGCAGCCCTCGGCACGGCCGGACTTTTAATGCAGACGGTCTTTCGAAATCCCTTGGCTGACCCCTTTGTGTTGGGGGTCAACTCAGGCGCCAGCTTAGGAGTGGCCATCGTGCTACTCGCAATAGGTCCAATTGGCTTGAGCTTAACCGACGGCCTCGCTGGCTCGGGGCAGATGCTCTTGATATTCGCCTCGAGTGGCGGCGCGGCGGTAACGCTCTTTATCGTGCTCCTACTTTCACGCAGGGTGGACATCATGTCTGTGCTGATCATTGGCCTAATGATTAGCTACACAATCGGGGCTCTAGTCAGCATACTCATGTTTTTCAGCATGGCGGAGCGCTTGCAGTCCTTCATCAATTGGTCTTTTGGCGACTATGGCAATGTAAGCTGGTCGCAGATGCGCTACTTCGCACCCGCGATTCTAGGTGGCATAGTCCTCAGCTCTTTATTTATGAAGCCGCTCGACGCACTCCTATTGGGCGATCGCTACGCAGAGAGCGTGGGCACGCGGACGAAACAAGTGCGCTTCTTCGTGCTACTCGGCGCATCCCTACTGGCAGGCACAGTAACGGGCTTCTGTGGACCGATCGGTTTTCTCGGTATCGCTGCGCCACACCTCAGCCGCTATCTATTCCAGACCAATAATCACCAAGTGCTGATCCCTGCTTCCATTCTAGTCGGTGCCCTTCTCTCAGTCTCGGCCGACTTTGTAGCACGTGGTCCAGGCCTCGACGTGGTCTTGCCTCTGAATGCAATCACGGCGCTCATCGGTGCACCCGTGATCATAGCAGCGCTGGTCAAACAAGGTAAAATGAAGCGACTTTTCTAAGATGGGGGCGCAAGTAAAAATCACAGCAAAGCAGCTAAGTATCGGCTATCAACATAGTGCGGGAGAGACGATAGTAGCTAGCGGGCTCGACTGCTCGCTTCGTGGTGGTGAGTTCGTCTGCTTACTGGGCCCCAACGGAGCTGGTAAATCGACTTTAATCAGAACGCTGGCTGGAATGCAGAAACCATTGGCGGGAGAGCTAAGACTCTCAGGCAAAGTAATGCGCGACATCGCACCACGTGAACGCGCACGAGCGGTCAGTGTGGTGCTGACGGAAGCGATGCCCTCAGGTATGATGGACGCTTACTCTCTAGTCTCTCTCGGACGACACCCCTACTCAGGTTGGTTTGGTGGTCTGACTGGTCAAGATCGTGAGCGAATCGATTGGTCGATCGACGCCGTCGGCGCAAGGCCACTAGCCAATCGCCAAGTATCCGAACTGAGTGACGGCGAACGGCAGAAAATATCGATCGCACGGGCGCTGGCGCAGGAGGCAAAACTGATGCTGCTCGACGAGCCAACGGCCTTTCTTGACCTGCCGCGGCGCGTGGAGCTGATGTCGATCCTGCGTAATCTGGCACATCAAGAAAATCTGGCATTACTACTTTCAACTCACGATCTAGACCTAGCGCTTCGCTTTGCCGACCGGCTCTGGTTGATGACGCCAGAAGGCAACTTGTTGGAAGGTGCCCCCGAAGCACTGGCACTGAACGGACAATTTGCGGAAGTTTTTGCTACTGAGAATTTAGACTGGGATGCTAACTCAGGCAGCTTTCTTGCTCACCCAGTGGCGTGCTTAAAGGTGAGATTAGAAGGCGAAGGCATAGAGCGGGTGTGGACACAGCGCGCATTGGAGCGACTAGGCTTTGGAATTTCAGAAGATGATGGGAAGGCAGCCTTTTCTCTGAAAGTTCATAAGGATGTGTGGGAGGTCGAACGATTCGGCCTCATTCAAAATTTTGAAAATATTGAATCCTTGATCGAGTGGATACGCTCAGTGGATTGGCGGGAGTAAAATGCGTGTTTGCCTACCAAGCGTTCTCAACTTTCAGTCTATAAAACACAGTCATTTGACTGGCAACACGCTTCGGAGGAATTAGCTACAGTTCGGGCATGTTCCCGAATAGATGACCTCTCCACCTAAAACCTTGAAACCTTTCGGCGCTTTAATTTTAGGCAACTCCATCGTAATCGGCAAGTCGAAGACTTGCTCGCATGCTCGGCAAATAAAGTGCGGATGCTCGGACTCTGCAGGTAGCTCGTAGCGTTTTGGTTGACCGGGAAACTCGACACCTATGATACAAAAATCGTCCGTCATTTCGCGGATAGCCCGATCCACGGTAGCCGAACCAAGACGATCAATTTGTTGACGGCCATAATTCAAAATCTCCGCACGCGTCAGAGGTCGCCCTGCAACATGCAGGACGCCTAAAATAACTTCGCGTTGACGGGTTTGAATCATAGCTATCTAAAATCTCCAGAGTAAGCCTACCCGGCCGCTACGCCCGACCCCAGGATACAGTCCGTCTGGTCCGAACGCTGTCGAGACATACTCTTTATCAAATAGATTATCAACAGATAGTTGTAATCTTGCATTAGCATTAATATCCATACCCAGATTAAAGTTCACTTTAGTGTATTCTGGTGAACTTGAATTAGGATCTTCAGCAAAAGTATTAAAACTATCTCCGTAATAATTTACATCAACTCTCGCTTGAGATGGAACAGTTAAAATTACTGTTTCATATGTAGCACCAAAATTCCATTGATTTTCAACAGTATTAGGTAATCTATCTCCTGCAGCTGCTCCAAGTGACTCTAAATCAATTGATGTTTCAGCACGCATATTGCTTCCAGCTAAGTCAAATGATAATGCATCAGTAAGTTCATATGTAAATTCATATTCCCAACCTGATGTTTTAGCTTTACCACCATTAAAGTTGTAAGACCATCCACAACCAGGAGTTACCTCAATAATAATACCATCCCAATCGACATTAAAATAAGTCACATTGGCAGTATAATTATCGCCTCTTGCTTTGACACCATACTCGGTAGTTTCAGCATCATCAGAGTTATATCTTGGAGCCCAAGTGTCACCAATTGTTTCATCACTACTACATGAAGGAGGTAATGGTGCTTGGTTTCCGCCTGGTCTATATCCTGCAGCTCTAGTTGTGTATAGTGTTAAGTCATCATTTAACATATAACTAATAGCAAATTTTTGCCTTGTATC
>CALBPO010000233.1 GCA_937899295.1 uncultured Opitutia bacterium | reverse complement strand
CCAATGCGATGCATCGAGAGTGGGGCTATCCCGTTGCACCCGAAGCATGGGAAGAGAATCACAAGGCATGGGGCTCACGCTACTACAACTGGGACTTAGCCCATGTCTTGCCAATGATCGAGTGGCTGGCTGGACTTGATTACAGCATCCCCGATCAGCAGTTTACTTTCGCGCCGCACCTGCCATCGACTTGGGATTATATTGAAGCGTATACACCCGTCGTTGTTGAGGGGGAGACCCAGTGGGTACATACACGCGTGGATCGTAAATTTGAGGGAGACCAAGTTAGCTTACTCGCTGAAGTAAACGGCAACCCATTGAAAGAAACGATCATCGCACCCTACACCGAAGATCGCGCCCTGATCGCTTCGAGCGGCCCAGGCGAAGCCGTATCGCGTAGCACCGCAGTCGAATTCACCAGTGATCAATCATCTGCGCAGGTTGAATTAACGCTCGGTGAAAAACTTAAATCCTATGAGAGCTTAGTGTGGTCGACGCCACGCGCACGTATTTTTCATGGCTCCGTAACAGTTGATATTGAGAACCTACTACCTGGCACCGTTATACGCTATAGCACCGATGGCACCATACCGACCGTAAGCTCACCGATTTGGGAGGCAGCGATCACTATTGATGCGACCACGAACTTCAAGCTGCTCGCCTTTGCTGAGGATGGATCGAACTACACGCCGTATGATATGGTCTATACGGCAACCGAACTGAAGCCATCGGAAGTGGATTTGGCAACGACTCAGCCAGGCATGTTCTATCGTTATTATGAATTAGGCGATAAGAGCACGAGACTACCTGATTTTGAAAATTTAGAACCTACGCGAACCGGGACCTTGTCGATGGATCAGTTCAATCAAAACATTCAAGTCGCAGCGATTGCTGGCGATCGCTCAGAGAGTTATGCTTTACACTTAACCAGCTATCTTAGTGTGCCAGTCGATGAAGTGTATCACTTCCACCTACATGCGGATGATGGCGCGAGGATTGTAATTGATGGGCAAGTGCTAGTTGATTTAGATACGCACTCCTATGTGGATGCATGGGAAGCGGAAGGGAGTGTTGGGCTAAAGCAGGGCTTACACCGAGTGGATCTCTACTACTATCAAGATGGGCATCGCACACGACTGACCGTCAAGTCGAAGAAGGGCGATGAGCCCGAGTATCAATTTATTTCGCCAGAATCTTGGCGGCGACCTCAATAGAAATACCCCTCCAATTTTAATCACTCTTATTACAACGACAAATTTACAGCAGTAATCGGCAATAATTTCAATACGATGAACACACTCGAACTAACACAGGACTACTCCGTCGCGCCTATTGCATTTAGCAAGGTGGTTTTGAACGATGCATTTTGGCTACCTCGCTTGCAGGTGCAGAAGAATGAAACAGTGCCCTTTGCCTTACGCAAGACCGAGCGAGCTGCGGAGAATTTACGCCGTTGCGGATCTTATTTACGGGGTGAAAAAGATGAGATGCCGTTCACCCATCGCTTTGTGAGTTCAGATTTATATAAAGTAATGGAGGGCGCAGCCTACCTACTCAACCTAGAGGGCGATCCGAACTTGGAAGCCCAGATGGATAAGCTAATTGATATTATTGGCAAGGCTCAGCAAGAAGATGGTTATTTGTATGTTTCTCATACCTGCGAGATTGCGAATGAGGCCGAAATGGGGCTGAAGCCATATTCTTGGGTCGTCCACAGCCACGAACTTTACAATGTGGGGCACTTATACGAGGGTGCAGTTGCCTATTTCGAAGCGACTGGCAAACGTGCCTGGTTGGACATAGCCGAGAAGAGTGCACAGCACGTCAACAAGGCCTTCTTCGTAGGAGATCCAAATTATAATGAGGGTGTGCCGCTCAACCAAGCGCCCGGCCACCAAGAGCCAGAGCTAGCATTGTGCCGTCTCTATCGTGCCACCGGCAATGAGCTCTATCTAAACATGGCTAAAAAGTTTCTTGATATTCGCGGTCTTACTTATCGCCCAGATGGCAAAGGCACGATGTCGCCTACCTATGCGCAGCAGCATGCGCCAGTTGCTGAGCAAACCACTGCCGTCGGCCACGCAGTACGTGCAGCCTATATGTATGCTGCGATGACGGACGTTAGTGCACTTACTGGAGACGATACTTACAACCATGCATTGGAGGCAATTTGGTCAAACATTGTTGATGCCAAGATGCATATCACTGGCGGTCTCGGGGCGATTCATGGCATCGAAGGCTTTGGCGAGGATTACGATTTACCGAATCTCGATGCTTACAACGAAACCTGCGCTGCGATTGCCAATGTCTTCTTTAACCATCGCATGACCTTGCTGCATAAAGATGCAAAATATTTCGATGTCGCTGAAGTTTCCCTCTTTAATAATTCACTCGCTGGGATCAACGTGGAAGGCAATAAGTTCTTCTACGTCAATCCGCTCGAGGCAGATGGTCACCAGTTGTTCAATCACGGATCAGCGGGTCGTTCGCCGTGGTTCGACTGCGCGTGCTGTCCATCGAATATTGCACGCGTCATCAATCACGTGGGAGGCTACATGTATGCGGTCGAGGACGACACCGTGTATGCTTTACTCTATTCTGGCAATGAAGTCACAGTCCCCGTCGCCGATACCGAGCTTACTCTTAGGCAGCAAACTGCGTATCCATATGAAGGTGCCATTCGTATCGAAACCGACCTGCTGTATCCGGCTCAGTTTGCCATTAAGCTCCGTATCCCCACCTGGGCCTTAGGTGAACAATTTGTGCCTGGTAAGCTTTACAGCTACACCGAGAAGACGGCTCCAAAATGGACCTTGAAGGTCAATGGAGAAGTGGTTCGAGCTGAAGTGATAAAGGGCTTTGTTGAAATTAATCGCACTTGGGCTGCAGGTGATGTGATCGAGTTAGACTTACCGATGGACCTGCGCTTTAGCACTTGCGATGACAAGGTTGTCGACAACCGTGACCGTGTGTCTCTGACGCGTGGACCTCTTGTTATGTGTGCTGAGGAAGCAGATAATGGGGGTGCCGTACAGCGTTTTTACATTCCCGAATTACCTTCAAGTGAACGCTGCACGTTAGCGCACATTGAGGATGGCATCTTAGAAGGAAGCCCTATCGTCACTGTGCCAGCAGCCGAAATAGTCGATGGCGAGTCACGCAGCGCTGAGCTCAAATTCATTCCATATCTATCATGGAATAACCGTGGCAACGCGACAATGATCGTCTGGCTTCCTAATGCGATTGAAGGCGCGCAAGCACAACTTTCCCGGGTATACTTTGACCCTGCTAAGTATGGCACGATCACTGCCTCTAGTTGCGCAGCGAATGGTGTCGTTGATGCGGTCAAGGACGGCCGCCGCCCAGCTTCTTCAGCGGATACTACGCTTGACGCATGGATCAGTTCTGGTGATTCCGAGAAAGAGTGGATTCAGATGGTGTTTGACCAGCCACAAGCTATTGAGCGCCTCGGCCTTTTTTGGGTGAGTTGCGACCAAGTTGAAATACCTGCGGATTGGAGAATGGAGTATTTGCTCGATGGCAATTGGCATCCCTTCGAGAAATACATCACCGATGTTTACGGAGTCTCGAAAGATCGTTTCAACACGATCCACCCTGCCGCTGAACTCATGTGCGAGGGTTTACGTATCAATATAGATGCGCAAGCGGGTAAGTCTGTCGGTTTGTTTGATCTTGAATTGAATCTTCGCTAAGCAGCGCATTTTAGATTGAATACGAATAATTATGTGCCCGTGAAGGTAATACTCTTACTAACTTTATTTGCCGCGACTACACTGGCTGCCAAAGCACCTAACTTTGTCCTTATCTATATAGATGACCTTGGTTGGGCGCAGACCTCGGTCGAGATGATTGAAGGTGATCCCGAAACGCGTAGCGACTACTTCCAGACCCCCAGCCTTGAGCGCTTGGCCGCGGGAGGGCGTGTGCTTTCCGCATGCTATTCGCCGGCCCCATTGTGTGCGCCGTCGCGTAACAGCTTATTGCACGGCATGACGCCGTCCCGTATGCGCCTGACCACACTTTCTGCGGTTGAAGTGAAGAAGGAATATCGTGGGCAAATCACGATCCCCAAGGCGCTCAAGCTAGCGAACCCTGAATATAGGACCGCACACTTTGGTAAGTGGCATAACGAATGTATCAAGCCAGCCGCTGCGGGCTATGACGTGCTAGATGGAGAGAACAACGGGAATGGACCCGGCGATTTTCAGGATGATGGTAAAACACCACTGCCTGACGATGACCCCAAGCGTATTTTCTCACTGTCGGAACTGACCAACGAATTCATGCGCGAACAAGTCAATGCGGGCAAACCATTCTACGTGCAGCTCTCACACTACGCCATGCACATTTGGCACGATTCGCTACAAGCGACACGCGACAAATACAAGTTACTGCCACGCCCCAAGAAAGGTGAAGATAAGGACTATGTCCCCGAAGAAGAGATTCCTGTCGGCATGTATACCAACGGGTGGTTGATTAACTACGCTGCGATGATCGAAGACACAGATACTGCTCTCGGACATATCTTGGATACGCTGGATGATCTTGGTATCGCAGATAATACTTATGTGATCTTCACTTCGGATAACGGCGGCGGTTTTCGTGGCAATAATCCGCTGCGTGGAGGCAAAGGCAACCTACTCGAAGGTGGCCTGCGCATGCCATCCGTCGTGCGTGGTCCTGGTATTGATTCGGGGACTTACACATCTGTGCCCATGGTGCAGTGGGACTTTTTGCAGACCTTTTACGATCTCGCTGGCGGCACCGAACCACTGCCCGCTGATTTGGATGGTGGTAGTTTGAAGGACGTATGGTTCAACGGCGACGACGGCAAGGTCGTCCGCAATACGGAGGAGTTAGTCTTTCACTTCCCATGGCATACTGGTGAGCCAGAATCGGTCATTCGTGTGGGTGATTATAAACTGCGCAAGAATCTCGATACACTTGAGTTTGAGCTCTTCAACGTGGCCGATGATCTGAGTGAGAAAAAGAATTTGGCAAAGCAAATGCCAGAGATGGTGGCGAGTCTGGATCAGCGTCGCGCGGATTATTTAAACAAGGTGAATGCGGAAACCGTGACCACGACACGCCGCAATTACCTGGGGCAGTTGCAAGGCGGTTGGATTGATAATGGTGAAAAGCGTCTCGCGAAGCTCAAAGCCGAACTCGCAGCCGACCCGAATAATAAGCAAAAAGCCTATCAGGTGGATGTTTCACAAAACCACGTAAACTTCCAAGCCTCACAAGAGGAGAAGTGCCTTCGCATGATCAAGCTGCATGAAGATCGTGGTACCGCGAATAGTAATTAATTGCCCCTTTAGATTACTCAGGAAAATTTTATTATGAAGCCCGCTTTACCTCTACTCCTCTTGAGCGTTTTCGGTTCTTTGCTGTCGGTAGCGAAGTCGCCGAACTTCATTATTATCTACACCGATGACCTCGGCTACGCGGACACCTCCGTGCAGATGATGGATGAGGAGCCAAACTCCAAGCATCGCTTCATTAACACACCCGGAATCGAGCGTTTAGCTGCGCTCGGCGCGCGTTTTAATGCGGGCTATTCGCCGACGCCAACTTGTACAGGCTCACGCTTGAGTATTCAGTTTGGTAAATCTTCAGCGCAGATGCAGTATCGAAATGTGTTTGATGTGCTCTCGCCGATCCAACGCCCGGACGGTTACGACGATGAGACCACGATAGCCGAAATGTTGAAAGCTGCGGGACAAGATTATGCCACTGCGATGTTTGGCAAAGGCTGCGGTACGATTGGCCGTTATGATGAATCCGGCTACGATGTGACCGATGAGAATACCCCCGCGGGTAACGGCAACGGGCATGGTATTTACTGGAACCCCAATACCAAAGAACCCTTTCCTGAAGACGACCCTAAGCGGCTTCACTCGTTACGGAAGGATTCCGTTGCATTCATTGACGAGCATGCTGGCAAACAGCCGTTCTTTTTGATGGTGTCTCACTACGCTGCCCACATTCCTTTTATGGCGACGGACGAGGCCGTTGTGCGTAACCGCAAGCGCTGGATCGAGCAGGGCGGAGATGTAAAGCAACCCGCGAATGCAAAGTCTAAAGAGAACAAGGACATCCTATATGCTGCAATGATCGAGGAGATGGATATGACGGTAGGCGGGATCATTGATGCGCTCAAAGCCAAAGGGGAGCTCGACAATACCTATATCATTTTCACCTCTGATAACGGCGGAGGCTACGCGGAGCGACGTGAAGTGAACGGCGTTAATGAGCGTTTCAATGGGCCCCTACAGGGTGGCAAGCGTTCGATGTGGGAAGGTGGCCTGCGGGTGCCAACGATCATCGCAGGACCTGGTATAGAAGCTAACTCGGAGTGTGATGTGCCGATTGTGCAATGGGACTTCTTGCCGACCTTTCATGATTTGAGTGGCAGTAATGAACCTTTACCAGAAGGCATTGATGGCGGCAGCTTACGCGATGTCTTTGCCAATGGGAACAAAGGGATCGTCGAACGCGGCGCACCTGGCATCGTCCATCATTATACTTGCCATTATCATCCGCCAATTAGTTCGATTATTATTGGCGACTTCCGCCTGATGAAGCAGCTAGTCTCGGGAGAGATGAAGCTCTTTAATATCAAAGAGGATTATCAGCAGGTGCATGATCTGGCAGCGTCCATGCCCGAGAAAGTGGCGAGTATGGAAGCGATGCGCCAGCAATATGTCGACGAAGTTGACGGTGGCGAAATTGAGGTCGTGTATGACGCTTTGTATAATTTGATGGACGAGTTTGGTCGCCGAGCACGGGTGGAGTATGAGCGCAAACTGGCAGAGCTGGTAGTCGAGAATCCTGCGGACATGGCAGCGCGCGAAGCGGCCTTGCTCGCAGAGATGAATGATAAACTTAAGCGCAACGCGGTTAGCAAAGAAAAGAGCCGCCTCTATTCCGAATCGGATGTCTGGAAAGAATATCCTTATGCGCAAGATGCAAAGAGAAATATTGAATCGACTTGGGTCGATGTAACTGAGTAATAAATTTTATAGGGGTATGCAATTAGGATTTAGATCAATAGCTGGGATAGTTATTATACTTTCTATATGCTTCGCTGGGGTTCAATGGGTCGCGCCATTCGAGGATGATTACTGGTCAGTCATTTCCGATTTTGTCGGCAGTTTCCATCCGCTACTCTTACACCTACCTATAGGTTTGTGGTTTGCTGTCTGTGGTTTGCTGCTTGCTTCGGTTTTCGTGCGTGATTCGGTGCCACGATCTATTGTCTACGGCTTGACCCTGGCGACCTTCGTGAGCGCGATGCTGACATTTAGCGCAGGCTTTATTTTGTATTTAGGCGGCGGCTATGGGCGAGCAACGATCGAGCTACATATGTACAGCTCGCTCGCATTCTTAGTCTCACTGGCTACCTTTCTTTTTTGTTATGGTAATGCGAACCGCCCAAGCGTCGAGTGGCTGAGTGCCGGAGTCACCACAGCAGTGCTATTGATTGCTGGCCATGCGGGCGGGGTGATTACGCATGGCGATCCCTTAGACCGAGCGCCATGGCGTATATTTGCTGAACGAGCCAATCAAGAATCTAAGTCCGTGGATGCGGTCGCTTCAGGTCGTATCTTTGATTCTTTAGTCGTACCCATTTTGGAGGATAAGTGCATGGCATGTCATGGTGTCGAACGAGCGAAGGGAAAGTTAAAAATGAACACTTATGCGGCCCTTTTAAAAGGAGGCTCTAAGGGCGCCTGCTTGTTGCCCGGCGATTCGGCTGGATCTTTGATGATACAACGAATCAATCTGCCACTCGATGACACTAAGCGGATGCCGCCTGACGATAAAGAGCAGTTAAGCTTGGATGAAGCCGCTTTCCTCGACTGGTGGGTCTCAGCTGCTTTGCCAGAGGAGCAATCAATCGAATCAATAAGTTTCCCATCGGAGCAAGAAGCTTATGTGCAGTCGATTATGGGTGATAACCCAGCAGCAATTCAGGCGCGGGCTGCAAAGGCACGCAGCAAGGACTTGTTACTGAAGTATGCGGACTTTCAAACTCGCTATCCTGGCTTACTGGTTCAATCCGTCGTGGGCGAAGCGCTTTTTGAACTCAATGCGGTATCCTTACTGGGTTATGATGAAGCCAGCGTGCGCTCGGCACTTGAACCACTTGTTGATAGCTTAATACGTATCGATTGGAATCGTCGCCAGTTAGATACTGCATGGGCGAAGCTTTTTTCCACAGCAGCTGTAGTCGAAGTGCTTAATCTTAGTGACAGCAGCTTTTCCGGCGAGGACCTTCTGCTTTTGTTGTCAAAGATGCCTGAATTAAAGAAGGTCAATCTGACGGGCACTGAATTTTCCGATGAGCAAGTTGACAGCATTCGCGCCCATTCAAAAATCGAGACTATCGTTCTAACGGGCACCCAATTGAGCGAGGTCGGCTATCAAAAATTAATCAATCATTTGCCAGGTGCTGAGATTATTAGTGATTATTCAATGTGAGTTGTATGTCTAAAATATTAGAGATATTAATCAAAGTTTTATGCACCGCAATTTTTGCGAGTGCCTCGGTGCAGGCTGAATTGGTAGCAGAGAGCGATGCGGGACTTCCCTCGGAAAAATACTGGGCTTATCAAGCACCGATACGTCCCGCATTACCTACACTGGAGGACGAATTTATACGCAACCCGATTGATGCGTTTATTCTCGAAGGCTTGATGGCCGAGAACTTAAAGCCAAACCCCAGAGCACCAGCCCGACATTTGATCAGGCGTGCGTATTATGACTTGACTGGATTACCGCCTACATTCGAAGCGGTTGAGGTTTTTAATGCCGAAAATGATCAAAGGTCCGCGTGGGATAATTTAGTCAATCAGCTTCTAGCTTCTGAGCGTTACGGTGAAAAGCTAGCAAGTCTGTGGCTGGATACGGTGCGTTACGCTGAGACCAATGGTTTTGAGCGAGACAACAAAAAGCCATACATATGGCGCTACCGAGATTATGTAATTAAGGCCTTCAATGACAATAAACCCTATGATCGCTTTGTCGCAGAACAGCTCGCGGGCGATGAGCTCCCAGATAGTGATGTTGCGGCCAAGGTAGCTACTGGATTCATGACTCTGATGCAACGCGACGATGAACCAGCAGATCGCGACCAAGCACACAGCGACATGATCAGCGATATTGTGGACGTCTCGAGTGAAGCCTTTTTGGGAACAACTATGGGCTGCGCCAAGTGCCACGATCACAAGGTAGATCCGATACCGCAGGCAGACTACTATTCATTGATGTCATTTTTTGATTCAATAGGCTTGTCGCACTTGCAGCAACCAAACCGCGCGTGGTACGACGAAGCAGATGCTAGAGCTCGCGAAGAGAGCGCCAATGCTTTGGCAGAAGCTTGGGCGACTGTAGATGCCAGTCAGCTCGATGAATTCGTCAAAAAGTCAAAATCGCCACAACCGATGGTAAAGTTCGGGCACGTAAAAGGCGAAGCCCGCGAAACGTATTGGCAGCTTTTGCCAAAAGTTCCAAGCGATCCAGAATGGACCTTCCCGAGTTATGTGCCTGCCGAGTATAAATTATCTCGCTCGCCATTTTCGACTCCAGATGCAGGTGTGACCGTACTTTCCCGTGAAGCTCGTCAAGACGAAGACTATACCCCAGTGTTACATGAAGAAGGGTCAGTAGCTATGCGTCATGAATTTCGTCTCACCGAAT
>CALBPO010000232.1 GCA_937899295.1 uncultured Opitutia bacterium | reverse complement strand
GTAACGGCCATCTTTGGGGCGCAGCTTGACGGCCATGCAGTTGGAGGCCACACGCCAGAGGGCCTTGTGGATCGGGGTGGGGTCGTACAGGTAGGCCTTGGGGAAGGCCTTGGCGATGGCGTCGGTGGCCTCGCGCGCGTGGTAGTGCGGGATCGTGCAGTCGATGTGGTGCGCGACGTGCGTCGGCACTTTCTTGACCAGAGTCGCCGCATCGTGCCCCCTTTGTATCGACTTGCCCGCCTTGACGGCCTGCTGGAGCTGGGCGCGATGGCTCCACAAGTGGGCGTCCCGGACGACACAGTGCTTTTGCCGATCCTCAGTGACCGCGAACTGCTGGCCATGATTTTACGCACAGGCACACCGGGTATCGACGTGCTTAGCATGTCGGGAGATTTACTAGACGAAGCTGGCAGTCTCGCCAATCTGCTTCGCTGGTCGGCAGAAGACTTCCGTAAAATCCATGGGATTGGTAAGGTTAAGGCACTCCAGCTGATCTCCGTGATGCACTTTGCCAAGCGCCTATTGAGCGAGGAAGAAGGGAAGGAAGTTTGCTTTGATAATTCAGCAATAGTCGCGCAGCACTTTCGCCAACTAGTAGCGGGTGCAGAGGTCGAGCACTTCTGGGTGCTCTGTCTCGACCGCAAGAACAGACTACTCAAACGCATTGAAGTGACCAAGGGCACGGCAACAAATTGCCTCGCTCACCCTCGCGAGGTTTTCCGCGAAGCCATCCGCCATAACGCAAGCGCCATCGTTGCAGTGCATAACCATCCAAGCGGCGACCCCGCGCCAAGCCGTGCCGACATCCAAGTTACGCGACAGCTAAGAGAGTCGGCCAAGATCGTCGGTATCGAATTAATGGACCACATTATCATCGGTTACAAACCACGAGATCCGCAGGGGCTTGGCTACTATAGCTTCAGCGATGCTGGTTTAACTCAATCGATTTGATGTCTACCACCTACAAAGTAGGCGTCAAACGCGGTCCCACTGGCGCTACCTGAACAATTCTATTTCGCAAAGGAACGGGAAAAACCCGTTTCGACCCAAATTCTAGCTCTAAGCTAAGACCTCTGGCTTTTTTACTATCCAAAAACGGCAGTCGTCAGAAAAGGCTTCTACCTCGGCGGACTCTTTACCCAGCTCGCTGCGCATGACGGATACTTCGATATGGTAGCCGACTTTAGTCAGTAGCAGCTGCATCTCACCTTCAGTGGGCACATGCATAAAGTGCATACCGTGATCAGTCGGCTCAGTGCGATCGCCGAAGTCTTCTAACTCGGGCTTCTCGGTGCCATATCCCCAACGAGCAGTTTCAGCCTCCCAGAAATCTCGGTGGGTGGAGCAATCGCGATCATGCGTGGTAAAGACAAACCATGCACCCGGGCGAAGCACCCTAAAAACTGCGCTCAGCGCGCGCTCACGCTGAGCCGACTTCGGGATTTGCATCAGACCGTTGAATCCAAAAATCGCTCCATCGAAAATCGCATCTTCAAAATCCAACTGCGTCGCATCAGCCACTCGGCTGTGAATCGTATAATCTAATCGCTTCACCAGATCGCGGGTCTTACCTACCATGTTCCGCGCGTAGTCGGTGGCCAGAAGATTGCGGTAACCCAGCTCATAGAGCCCGATCGCAATACGCCCCGCTCCACAACCCAACTCCAGCAGAGAATCGTCTGGCGCAAACAAACGGGTGAAGATTTTTTCCTCTGATGCCCACAATCCCAGCTCCACAGATGCCTTGGCATAGTCATCCACCACTCCATCCGATTCGAAATAAGCCTTCACATTTTTGGCGTCCATTTGCTCTAGTCAATGCGGCTCGGACGACCTGGCAAATCGAAACGAGTATAAACAAAAAGTACGGCAAAATTACTGCACTTTAACACTGGGGCCTTCCACCCAGACGCTTTCAATCTGAACAACTTTGGGGAATTCCTGGGAACCAAACTCGTTTTTTTGAAGCTGCCCGATAACTAGGTCGACACCGGCACTGCCTACGACGCGGTTGTTTTGGCGCATGCCAGCTATGTTAGGTAGGGCGTCTTGCCAGTCGTGGTGGACA
>CALBPO010000231.1 GCA_937899295.1 uncultured Opitutia bacterium | reverse complement strand
ACTTGAAGACGTTCACGGACGAAGCACCTGAACGCTATAATAACATGTATAGAGTCAAAGATGCAGAGGCAAAGCGCAAACTGCGCCAAGAACTGCAACGGGAGGAAAACGAACTTTTTCGCAGTTTCGCGATGGATTGGTTTCACTATGTGCGCGAGCCTGAAAATAGCGCCCGCGAAAAGCTCGTTATGTTTTTACAAGATATCTTTGTCGTGGAGCAGCAAAAGATTAAAGATCCTCAACAGCTCTACGCCATGCAGCAAATGCTTCGCGATGGCACGACGCTTAGCTACCCCGAGCTATGTAAGCGCGTCAGTCGCGAGCCAGCCATGATACGCTACCTAGACCTCGACAAAAACACTGCCCACAAGCCGAACGAAAACTTCGCTCGGGAGCTCTTTGAACTCTTCATACTCGGAGAGGGTAACTACACCGAAGATGACATTAAAGAAGCCTCGCGTGCCTTTACAGGCTACCGCGTAATGAGGCGCTACAAATATTACCAAGCGAAAAAGCTCCAAGATAAGACCGACAAAACCGTCTTCGGTGAGACGGGCAATTGGAATGGCGATGACGTGATCGACCTGACCTTCAAACGGCCCGCCGCAAGGACTTTTCTAATCCGCGAGTTGGTAAAGTTTTACCTGACCGAAGAAGCCGTCGACGAGGCCTACATTGAAGCACTTGGTGAGCAGTGGGAAGATCATCAGTTTAGCCTACCCTACCTAACAAAGACCTTCTTTGAAAGCCGCCTCTTTTTCCATCCTGCCTATCGTGGTAACATGGTCAAAAGCCCCGTTCATTTTCATATCGGTCTTTGTCAAGACCTCCGCCTAGATGTCGCGCCCTTTCAATCCCGCGTGCTCCGCGGCATGGCTACCATGGGGCAAGCTTTTTACAACCCACCCAACGTCCGCGGCTGGCTCTACGGCGAGTACTGGATCAACTCTACCACAATCAGTGCGCGCCGCCAGTTAGTCGACTACCTCTTTGCAAACCTGAACGAGAAGAGACTCAATGGTAACGAAAAGCGCGCCCTCTCCGCAGCCCGCGAGGCAGGGCGAGGCAACTTCCTCGTCACCAACGAGCGCCTCAAACAAGTCCTCAGCCTTGCCTCCGACGATCTAGCAAAACACTTTACAACCTACTTTATCACTGAGCCCTCCTGCGCCAATTACTCGAAGTCTCTCAAGAAAATTATCGGCGACACCTCCAGCGAAGGCGCCGCCAGGCGCGTCCGTTCTGCCATCATCGCTCTCCTCCAATCGCCCGCCTACAATCTGAGCTAGCGCACAAGATATCCAGATTTCTAGTTTCCCCATTCTCTTTTACTCACCAATCTCTACTTCATGCAAAACCTCCCCTTAACTCGTCGTGAATTTGTCCGCGGTGCCGGTGGCCTAGGCTTCCTAGCCTTTAGTGGTGTCGCACCAGCCTTTCTTGCTCGCAGTGCCATGGCGCAGACTCCCGCCCCGGAGCGTGACCGCAGCATTCTCGTCATCGTGCAACTCGCAGGTGGCAACGATGGGCTCAACACTGTTATACCTTTTACTGACGACCGTTACTACAATCTTCGCCCAACGCTCGGCCTAAAAAACAATCTACTCGAGCTCAACGACGACCTCGCTCTCCACCCCGCTTGCCAGCCGCTCCATGAGCTCTACGGCGAGGGCAAACTATCCATCGTTCAAAACGTAGGCTACCCCAACCCTAACCGTAGCCACTTTCGCTCAACAGAGATCTGGGAAACTGGGAGGGATTCTGATACCTTTCAACGCGAGGGCTGGCTCGGTCGCTACTTTGACAACGACTGCGCGGGCAGTCCCGAAGCAGAGAGTGTCGACGCCGATCCCTCGGCAATCCACGTAGGCGACATGATCCCTCAGTCCTACCTCTCCCAGGAGTCGCATTCGCGCTTCGGCATGAAGCCCTATGGTAAGTTCGATCGTGGCCAAGACCCCGCCGACCTCGCCTATGAAAAGCTACTCCAAGCCGATCACATCGAAGGCAATGCTAGCTATCTCCAGCACACTATGATGAATACACTCGTTACCGAGCGACGCGTGGAAAAAATCATCGGCAAATACAAACCACAGGCCACCTACCCTGGAACTAAGCTTGCCCAATCGCTCAAACGGGTCGCAGCCCTCATTCACGCCGACATGGAGACCCGTGTTTACTTCGTTTCCCAAGGCGGCTATGATACTCACGCCAACCAATTAAACAACCACCAGCGCCTCCTGACCGAGCTTTCTACTAGCATGAGCGCCTTCCAAAAAGATCTCACCGCTCACAGTAAAGACGACCAGGTCATGACTATGACCTTCTCTGAGTTCGGCCGACGCCCCGCTGAAAACGGCAGCGGCGGCACCGACCATGGTACTGCCGCCCCTCTCTTTGTAATGGGTTCAAAGGTCAAAGGCGGCCTCCTAGGCCAGACCCCCGAACTC
>CALBPO010000230.1 GCA_937899295.1 uncultured Opitutia bacterium | reverse complement strand
GCGTTCTAGGGCTACATGATAGCTAAAGAGCTGGATTGGAATACTCATCAAAATAGGCTTTACGATCTCGTGGCATTCGGGAACTAGAATCGTTTCATCGACCAGTCCGTCGGGTATATCACAATCTTCTGTTGCGATACAGATAATCTTTCCCTTGCGGGCTTTGACTTCTTGCACGTTGGCTAGGCTTTTGCTAAACGTCTCGCCGCTGGTCACAAGAAAGATGCTAGGGCAGTCTTCACAAATTAATGCGATGGGGCCGTGCTTCATCTCGGCTGCTGGATAACCTTCGGCGTGAACATAGGAAATCTCCTTAAGTTTGAGGGCACCTTCCAGTGCTATAGGGAACATCAACTGACGGCCAAGAAAAAGGCAGTCTTCATACTTAGCATACTTCTTAGCGACGGCTGCGATTTTATCGTTCTGCTTGAGAATGTCTTTAACTTGTTCGGGCAAATTTTTAAGAGCATTCACGATCTGAACGCCATCTCCATAACTCAAGTCGCGTAGTCGACCAAGATAGAGCGACAGCATGGCGCAGATCATGATCTGCGAAGTAAATGCCTTAGTCGAGGCCACGCCAATCTCGGAACCTGCGTGTTGGTAAATACCGCCATCGCTCTCGCGGGCGATAGTCGAACCGACGCTATTGTTAATCGCGAGTGTACGAAAGCCCTTACGCTTAGCTTCACGAAGCGCACCGAGAGTATCGATGGTTTCACCGGACTGACTAATAGCGACCACCAGTGTGTTTTTATCGAGTGGTGCGTTGCGATAACGAAATTCGGAGGCATACTCCACCTCCACGGGAATGCGAGCAAAACGCTCGATTAAATACTCAGCTACTAGGCAGGAATGCCAGGCAGTGCCACAGGCGAGAAAGAGGATTCGATCAATCTGGCACAGCTCTTGTGGATTTAAATTTAGACCCCCGAAAACCGCCGTACTGCCGTCGTCGGAAAAGCGCCCACGCATACCGTTCTCCAATGAATTCGGTTGCTCGAAGATCTCCTTTTGCATGAAGTGATCGTAGTCGCCGAGTTCTGCTTCGGACGTGTCCCAATCGACTTTGTGGATGACCGCCTCGACGCTCTTACTGGAGACGGTAGAAATGGAAAAGTTGTCCTTTTTGAGATGCGCGACCTCGTTATCGTCAAGATAGACGACGTTCTGGGTGCAATGGGTGATTGCGTTGACGTCGGATGCAAGGAGGTGTTCGCCCTTACCGATCCCTACAATTAGAGGGGAGCCCTTGCGAGCCCCAATCAACTCCTCAGGGAAGTCAGGGCAGACCACAGCGATCCCATAGGTGCCTTCGACGTGTCGTAGACTCTTGCGGACTGCTTCATGAAAAGGATTCTTTTTGCCGTCTTTCGGCTCCTTTACGTAGTGGTAGGCGATTAGATTACAGAGTGCTTCTGAGTCCGTTTCGGACTGGAAGGTATAACCTTTTCCCGCAAGAAAATCCTTCATTCCGGTGTAGTTCTCGATCACTCCATTATGGACCAAAGAAATCTTACCATCACTACTCGTATGGGGGTGTGCGTTGGCTTCGCTCACATCACCGTGGGTCGCCCAGCGTGTGTGGCTAATGCCAAGATTACCACCTAGCTGCGGTTCCTTGAGGGATTCCTCTAGCTTGACCACACGGCCGGTGCGTTTGATTTGTTCAAAGCCCTTGCCGGCAGAGACAACCATGCCTGATGAGTCGTAGCCTCGGTATTCCAAGCGCCTGAGGCCGTCTAGCATTATACATCCCGCACGATTGCGGCCGATATATCCAACAATTCCACACATAAAGCTTCAAATAAGCTCTGAGACTCTCTAAGTTTCAAGCTTATTGCATTCACCCTAAACTAGCGCGACCTATGAAAAAACGAAAAGTAATCTGCATCATAATGGGCGGTGGTCGCGGGTCTAGACTCAGTCCTCTGACGAGGGATCGCTGTAAGCCTGCTGTGCCGCTCGCGGGCAAGTATCGCTTGGTTGATATCCCGATCAGTAACTGCCTCAATTCTGGCTTTAATCAGATCTTCGTTCTCTCGCAGTTCAATACCGCTTCGCTCCACCGACACATCCAGGAATCCTACAAGTTTGATCCTTATGCTGGGGGCTTCGTCGATATTCTCTCCGCTGAACAAACAGACAAGAGCGACAATTGGTATCAAGGTACGGCCGATGCGGTTCGCCAAAACATGCACCATTTCCAAGGTAACAGTGAAGGCGATCTCTACGTAATCCTTTCGGGTGACCAACTCTTCCGTATGGACCTAGAGGATGTCGTTCGTGAACATGATGCTTCGGGCGCAGAGGTCACGATCACCGCGAAACCACTCGGTTTAGATGAAGCCGAGGGGCTTGGCTTGATGCGGGTGAACGATAATTTAGAGGTCACTGAGTTCGTCGAGAAGCCTAGTGACTCAAAGGTGATACGAGGTCTTGCTGTTGGTGATAGCGTGAAAAACAAAATGAAGGATCCCGGCGATAAAGATTACTGTTTAGCCTCCATGGGCATCTATATCTTTAACGCGAAAACTCTAATTGAAGCATTAAAAACGGATGCTACCGATTTCGGTAAAGAGATCATACCTGGTATGCTTGGTCAGTCAAAGATGTGTAGTTACGTCTTTGACGACTACTGGGAGGACATCGGAACGGTTAAAGCCTTCTTCGATTCCAATATCCGCCTGACAGACCCAGTGCCACCATTTAACTTTTTTGACGAAGACGCACGCATCTTCACTCGCGCACGCTTTCTTCCTGCATCGAAGATCAATTCGTGCGTTATCAACCGTGCGACACTCGCCGACGGCTGTATTGTCACAGACGCAAAGATCAATCACTCCACGCTAGGAGTGCGCTCAGTCGTCCGCGATCAATCTCTGCTTGAGAACGTTGTTATGATGGGTGCAGATAACTTTGAAACGCTTGAGGACCTTAAGGAGAATAAGGTGCTGCAACGTCCCGATTATGGCGTTGGGCAAAATTGCATCGTGAAAAATGCTATCCTCGATAAGAATGTCCGTATTGGAAATAATGTCGTGCTCGACCCGACAGGCTTGCCCGATAATTTCGGGTCGGATGTGGATGTTGCCATCCGCGACGGCGTTCTCGTCGTCTGCAAGGACACAATTGTGCCTAATGGATTTGTGCTTAAGGCTTAGCTATTTCCCTACACGATGGCGATAGGCATTCTCAGCGGTGAGAATATCTCCCTTGCCGTTTCACAATCCAGATTGTAATCGCTCCGGCGAGAATCATAAAGATCGAATAAAACTGCCCACGACTTAGCCCAAGAATTAAGTCGGCATCTGGCTCGCGAAACATTTCACCTAGGATACGCATGATCCCGTATCCGATCAAAAACTCGCCGCCCAATTGCCCGGCACTCGGACGTTTACACCAGAAGCGCCACTGCACATAAGCCAAGATGAGCCCGCCTTCCAAGACGGCTTCGTAGAGTTGCGAAGGGTGCCTGGGTTCTGCGCCATATTTTTGTAATGCCACATTATAGTTCTTGGGACTTTCGGGAAAGATGACTGCCCAACTTACAGTTGTCACGCGCCCCCACAGCTCACCAACACGCATGTGCTCCATGCCACTCCCGCCCAGCGAAGCGGGTCTACCCGTCTCACCCCGCCACTTTTCCACTTCCCTTTCCGGTCCAAGATGGCAAACGAGGAGGACAGGTAAGTTTTGGGCTCATAATTTTCACTTGTTACGCCCTCCAAACTGTAAATTTAATC
>CALBPO010000229.1 GCA_937899295.1 uncultured Opitutia bacterium | reverse complement strand
TTGACCACGGCACATCAGAATACAATTGAACGACAGAAATCACGAGAGCCCCACACGATCAAGTAGCCTGGGCCCTCCACTCGGACTGCGCCCGGGGGCTCGTCTGGCTAGAGCTTTCGACTTGAGCTGCCACTAGCCGCACTGACTTGCTTAATCAAGCTATCAATCGCGCGTGAGCGGGACTCTTCAGACGCTTTAAGAAGCACAACTTCGAAATTCACCTTTTCAGACAATCCGCGCTGCACGGAAGCTTCGCCACGATGCAATGCGTCAAGCATACGCATGATCGACTCGTTACTCATATCGACACCGAGCATCTTCGTGTTACCAGCATTTTGGATTGCATTGAGTAGTGCCTCACGTGCATAGGCTTGAAGGTCGACTAAAATACGATAAAGATCTCGCCCTTCTGCTGCGAACTCATCAACCGCCGCAACAATAGCAGCGTAGTCTAGCGAAGCCAGGGCTTGTGCCAACTGTCCGATACGCTCACCAGAGACTAGACCGTAAACATCGAGCACGTCGCTCTCTTTGATATCACTCCCGCAGAAGGAGATCATTTGATCGAGGATTGACTGCGCATCGCGCATACCACCGTTCGCGAGACGAGCGATAGAGACCAAAGCGGGCGCTTCAGCCTTAATGTCCTCGGTCTGGCAAATTTGCATGAGCTTCTCGACGATTACAGCGTCCGAAATCGGCCGAAACTCGAAGCGTTGGCAACGCGACACAATGGTGGGCAATACCTTGTGTGCCTCGGTCGTGGCGAAAAAGAATTTAACATGTTCGGGCGGCTCTTCGAGGGTCTTCAGGAGAGCGTTAAACGCCGCTGTCGAGAGCATGTGCACTTCGTCGATTATATAGATTTTGAAGGTACATTGCGCGGGGGCGAACTGACACTCCTCGCGCAGGCTACGAACTTGCTCGACACTGTTATTAGAAGCACCGTCGATTTCGATCACGTCCATGCAAGAGCCATTCATAATGGCCTGACTGGTCTCAGACTCATTGTCGGGCGTCGCACTGGGACCGCCTTCAGCATTGAGAGCCTTAGCGAAAAGACGTGCGGTACTGGTCTTACCCGTTCCGCGTGGCCCCACAAAGAGGTAGGCGTGAGCGATTCGCTTGCTATCAATGGCGTTACTCAAGGTGCGCACGATGTGATCCTGCCCCACCAGTTCATTGAACTGCTTGGGACGCCAGCGACGAGCGATTACTTGATATGCTTTATCCATCGGTCAGCCCTAAAGAAGCTCGTAAGATCTGCATCTGGCAAGGGACTTTTTCATAAATTAACGACTTCCTTTTCACGTGCTATATGGCAGGTGATACTGCTGTGAATTTTGGTGTATGCTGAAAGTCCTAAACACGCCTTACAATTGATGCTCTTAAAAATATTTGCAACTTGAGAGCGATTCACACGATGACCTATTATTGGTCTTAAATAAGAGCTTTTTCACTTAGTTAAATTTACCAGAGCAACCGAATATATCATATGATCATACGATTAATAATATCCTTATCCTTCATTCTCAGCGCTTCGTTGACCCAAGGGGCCCAATCCTACCCTCCGAAAATAAGCAGCGATTCCGTACACACATACAAGAGCGTAGAGGGCCATGATTTAAAAATCTGGGTTTTTAATCCGACGATCACTTCTAAAACAAATGCCCCAGCAATGCTCTTCTTTTTCGGTGGTGGGTGGAACAGCGGCTCTCCTACGCAATTTGTAAAATATTGCGAACGTTTAAGTGAACACGGCATGGTAGGTATCGTCGCAGACTATCGGGTTAAATCTCGTCATGGAGTCCAAGCAAAGACTTGCGTCGAAGATGCCCTAGATGCCCTTCGATATATCACGGAAAATGCCACCACCTTGGAGATTGACCCTATGAGAATTGGCGTTGGTGGAGGTAGTGCTGGTGGACACTTAGCCGCAAGCTTGGGGACTATTCATGCAAGCGACCCTGCAGCGCCGAAAGTGATGGCCCTATTTAATCCAACGACTGTCCTAGCACCGATAGCTGATGATCTTTCAGACGCGACCCTAGGAGAATTCGAAAAAATGAATGCGCGTTATCAAGCAAAAGAAGAGCACTTACGCGCTCTAATAGGTCTCGAACCCGTTGAGCTTTCACCCTTTCATCATGTAGCATCTAACAGTCCACCCGCTATAATCTTCCATGGCACAAACGATAAAACGGTGCCTTATGAATCTGCGAAGCTATTTGCGTCGCAGCTCAAAAAAAATGGTGTTTTTGTCGATCTTAAGACCTACGAAGGGGCAGGCCATAGATTCTTTAATCGAGAACCCTATTTTAGTCAGACCGCGGGAGAATTGGAAGCATTTCTCCTAGGCTTAGGCTGGCTTGAGTAAAGGAAAGTTTTTTGTAAACAGTAAGAGCAAGAGTCTTCCGCCCCAGAAATAAAGGCTAAGTAAAGCAGACTATTTTTCTCCTAACAGATAGTCTGGATTCAGTTTCTTGAGCTCTTCTTTTACAAAAATCCCATCTTTTCGAATGAGTTCGCCATCAAACCAGATCTCGCCACCTCCGTATTCAGGGCGCTGGATCTGCACCATGTCCCAATGCACTTGCGAGCGGTTGCCGTTGTCAGCTTCCTCGTAGGCTTGCCCTGGAGTAAAGTGGAAGGAACCCGCGATCTTTTCATCGAACAGGATGTCGCGCATCGGCTCTAGTATGTGGGGATTAAAGGCAATAGCGAACTCGCCGATATAGCGCGCTCCCGCGTCAGAATCGAGAATTTCGTTGAGGCGGACAGGGTTGGTGCCGTCGGCGTGGACGATCTTGCCCTTTTCAAATTTAAGGTGAATACGATCGAAAGAAGTGCCTTGGTAAACGGTCGGCGCATTGTAGGTAATCTCGCCCTCTACGGATTCTTTAACTGGGCAAGAAAAGACCTCGCCGTCAGGAATGTTATGGCTGCCGCCACATGCTACGGCGCTGATGCCCTTAATCGAAAAACGCAAATCACAATCTGGCCCCTTCAGTTCCACTCGGTCAGTCTCAGCCATAAGTAATTCGAGTGCGGCCATACCCTCAGCCATACGGCTGTAATCTTGCGTACATACGCGGAAGAAAAAGTCCTCGAAACTCTCGGTGCTCATCATAGCTTGCTGCGCCATAGCGGAGGTTGGCCAACGGAGGATGACCCACTTAGTCTTGTTCACACGGTAATCAAGAACGCCCTTCATCGCCTTCATAACCTGTCCCAGTTTGGACGGGTCGACATCCGACATTTCAAAGATATTGTCTGAACCACGCACCGCAATGTAGGCGTCCATCTTCTGCATACGGGAGAGTTCCCACGTGGCCTGGGTCTCAAATTGCTCGGCATCGAGATCGTTAATTAACTCGCGGCTGATCCGCGCACGCTGGATATTGACAAAAGGCACCGCACCCCTCCCACGGGCGGCACGCACCAAGGCCACGACCATGTCTTCGGGAATGTCAAAGGCATCGATGAGCACGCGCTCCCCTTTTTGCAGGTTCGTAGAAAAGCCGGTCAAAACGCCAGCTAGCTTCGTAAAATTTACATCCATACTGATAATGCGAACGATTTCGGCCAAGAGGTCAAAGCCGCAGATCGAAAATTACAGCTCCTTCTCGAAGAGGTGCACCGACATGGCAAGCATGGCAAGATTGGGGATCCATGCAGCGAGCATGGCAGGTATGATCTGGCGCTCACCGAAAATTGAAGCGATGCTGATTAAAACGAAGAAGATAGCGAAGAAACCCATCGCCTTAGAAACACCGACCATGGGATTGGTGCGCACGCCAGTAAGGGCAAAGGGTACAGCAATGCCGACCACAACGAGACAGCTAAAAGGTGCGGCAAAGAGCGAATAGAAGCGAACAAGGTAAGCGTGAGTAGCTGGATTTTCCTCAGGGGGAAGCGTATCGATGATACGACTTAGTTCGTTGATCGATAGCTCCTTAGGCTCTTTATAGAGTGCAAGCATTAAGCTGGGATCTTCATCGAAGTCTTCATATTTCTTCTCTTCAAATGGCAGTGCGCGTAGGATGTCGCCCGTTTCGTGGTCGATCAGTAACTCGCGTCCATCAAGAAAGACCCAGTGCCCATGGGTATCGTCGAAGTAAGCCTCGGCAGCTGAGATACGGCTAAGCTCTTGCCCCGATGAATCGCGGGTATGCACGTTCACACCAAGCCCTAACCACGCGCGTTCGCTGAAACGGTTCATAAACCACAGTCGGCCATCTTTGCGGTTATCGAAGCCTAGATTATCAAGCGGGCCAATTTCGCGGGCCCCGAGCTG
>CALBPO010000228.1 GCA_937899295.1 uncultured Opitutia bacterium | reverse complement strand
AAACAGCACGCAGGCCGTAGATCGCTGATATGACGATACCGATGGCGGCAGGTGCTACGATCCACTTAGTCATACCCGTTTCAGCAAGCGCGACGAAGATGGTGAACTCACCCCAGAAATTACCAAAACCAGGTAAACCAATACTAGCCATCGTGGCGGCCACGAAAAAGCCCGCCAGCACGGGAGCCTTAGTCGCGAGGCCGCCCATTGAGGAAAGATCAAAAGTCTGGCTGCGATGGTAAACGCAGGTCGATAGCATGAAGAGCAGCGCCACGGACAATCCGTGTGCCACCATCATAAGAAGCGCCCCACCCGCTCCAGCTACGGAAAAACAAGCGATTCCGAGGAAGGCGTAGCCCATGTGCATGACCGAGCTGTAACCGAGCATCATCTTAAGGTCCTTTTGTGCCATTGTGACGAGCCCGATCAGGATGATGTTACCCAGCGCCAGCCAAACGATCCAAGGGAACCAATGTTCGGCACCCGAAGGTAGCAAGGGCGCAGCGATTTGTAAGAGGCCGTAAAGACCAAACTTTTTCAACACGCCGGCATGGAGCATGGCCGCACCCGTCGGTGCGACTGCGTAGCCCTTAGGCGCCCAGCTGTGGAATGGGAAAAGCGAAACCAAGATGCCGAAACCAAAGAGCAGTAGCGCAAAGATATTATTCTGCACCGTTTCAGTGAGTGGATGAGCGGAGAGGTAATTACGCAGCTCCAATAAAGAAAATGAATCCACTCCACTTTGCACATAGAGCGCGATTAGTCCAAGTAGTGAAAGCAGCGCACCGAGCGTAAGATAAATCGTCATCTCAATGGCAGCAATACGACGACCCGCGCCCCCCCAAATACCGATCATCAAGAATGTCGGGATGAGAGCAAACTCGTGAAAGAAGTAAAAGAAGAAAACATCGATTGAAGCAAAGGTGCCCATGAGGCCGCCAAGCATAAACAGGAGCAGTGCAAGGTAGAGATGCAGTCGCTCAGCTTTAGAATTCATGGCGTAAAGTCCAGCCGCAAGACCGACCATAGCTGCTAGTAGAAAGAGCGGCATTGAAATACCGTTCAAACCCAGGTGTAAGTAGATCCCGATACTTTCCAGCCCCGTCGGTAAACGTAGCTCGAAGTTATATTCACCCGCCAGTGACGGATCAAAGAGACCGTAAAGCATGATGCCTATCATCAATGGACAGCCGAAACCGAAGACGCTCAGAGCACGCATCGAATTCACGCTAAAACGTGAACCGCAGAGAAGCACAAGGCCCGCGAGAATCGGCACAAGGATCGATACGAGGAGAAAGAGTGAACTTGTTTCTAGGTTACCCATTACGAACTATATTTTATACTATAAAAGTCCTGAAGCGACCGCCCAGAGAAGGATTAGACCTGCGAGGAACCAATAAACGTAGCTATGAAGATTGCCATTGTGAAGCGAGCGTGAACACATCCCAACGAGACCGACGATACCCGCGCTGCCTCGAACGAGGACACCTTTGATTACAAAGACGTCAATGAAGTTGAGTAAGAGCGCAAAGCGTTGCTGAACCTTATCGACATAAAAGTCATATGCTTCATCGAACCAAAGGCGTGAACGTAGGAAACCGTAAATAGGAGCGGACTTCTTTTCGAGGCGATCTTCCTTGGCACCCGCACCGTAGAAGAAGAAGGAAACTATTAGACCAACGATCCATGCGGCAGAACCGAATATCAGCACCTTCTTATGCATGGCATCGTAATAATCCATATGGTGCAGGTGGTCGAGGTTATCCTTAATTAGCCCGCCGAGGAAATCAGGCCAATAGCCCATCCAACCACCAGCGACAGAAAGCACTGCCAACACTATGAGCGGCACCAGCATAGTGAGTGGACTCTCTTTGGCGTGCGATGCGCCATCGGAATTGGGCTGACCGAGAAAGGCGATCCAGAATAGCCTGCCCATGTAGCCAGCCGTCATGAAGGCACCCAATGTCAGCAAACAGAATATTGGCGTATTGCCAAGACCACCCGCAATCAAGATAGCGTCCTTGGAGAAGAACCCAGACAGTCCGTAAACACCACAGAGCGCTAATGTGCCGATCAAGAAAGTGATCGCCGTAATGGGCATCTTCTTGAAAAGGCCACCCATCTTGAAAATATCCTGCTCATGGTGGCAGCCGTAAATAACGGAACCCGCACCAAGGAAGAGGAGCGCCTTAAAAAAGGCATGTGTAATCAAGTGGAAGAGCGCCACGCCAGGGAAGCCAAGACCGAATGCCGCCGCCATGTAACCGAGCTGCGACAGCGTCGAGTAGGCGAGAATTTTCTTGATATCATTCTGCCCGAAGGCGCAGAAGCCGGCGTAAACTGCAACCAAAGCACCCAACCATGTGATTAGCGTCAGCACTTCCTGCGGGAAGAGGAATTCAATCCGGATAAGGAAGTAAACACCTGCTGCGACCATGGTCGCAGCGTGAATCAGAGCGGAGACTGGCGTGGGACCCGCCATCGCATCCGGCAGCCAAACATGTAAAGGAAACTGCGCGGACTTACCAATGAAACCGCACATAAGAAGCGCAGCAATAGAGACTTTGACCAAATCAGGATTACCCGAAACGTAGCCACCCATTTCACTCAGATTTGTGGTGCCGAAATGCCAGTAGGCATAAACAATACCAACGAGGAAACCAAGATCGCCGATACGGTTGACGATAAATGCCTTCTTCGATGCAGCCGCAGCCTCATCGCTATTTAAGTAATGACCGATCAGCATGTAGGAACTGAAGCCGACTAACTCCCAAAAGACAAAAATCATGATCAAATTATCTGCCAGCACGATGCCGAGCATAGAAAACATGAAAATCGAAAGACCCCCAAAATAACGTCCCCGCGCAGGATCGTCTGCCATGTAGCCGAGGCTAAAGACATGGATCAAGAAGCCTACAAAGGCCACCATGATGAGCATCGTCTTGGCGACGTCATCGAACAAGAAGCCTTTGTTGACCTCAAAGTCACCAAAATGTAGCCAAGCAGAACTGGCGTGAACCTCATCAGTACCCGTAGCTAAGATGGCTATGAGGCTGAAGACAAAGATCGCACCTGCGGCGGTGACGGAAATCGCCGCGGCAAGGCCGTGGCGCTGGCGGCAGAAAAAGGCGATCAGCACCGCAGAGAGCAAGGGTGCAAAGATTACGACGAGAAGTGACTGAGTGGGAGTCATATTTCTAGCGACTCAAGGAGGTAAGTTGATCGACCATCACGGATTGGCGCAGTCGAAAGAGCGCGACTATGATAGCAAGGCCGAGGGCCACTTCGGCAGCCGCCACTGTGATGATGAAAAAGACAAAGAGATTGCCATCCATCGTGCCGTTATAACGGGAAAATGCGACGAGTGCGAGAATCACCCCATTGAGCATGAGCTCTAAGGACATATAGATAACCAGCGTATTCTTGCGAAGAATCACCCCAAACATGCCGATCGCGAAAAGCAAACCAGCGACAAGGATAAAAGCGTTTAAACCGACAGTCATAGAGGATTAGGAATTTTCAGAGTGTTTTTTCGAAACTACGATGACACCGATCATGGCGGCGAGAAGGAGAAAGCCAGTTACTTGGAAAGGTAACATGTATTTGGTAAATAGACTATAACCGAAAGATTTAGCCGAGGTAGTGAATGGGATGCCGACGCCCTCACCTGATGGGTTTTCCATGACTGGGAGCAAGGCAGTTTCAGGTAGATGCTGACCTCCTGCAAAGACAGAAACGGTCAGGATGACTAAGAGAGTAAAACCGGTAATAGATGCGCCGAGGGTCATCTTATCCTTCAAAAGGTCGCTGGTATCTTTGTTCACATCGAGCAACATGATGATAAAAAGAAAAAGCACCATAACCGCACCCGCATAAACTAAGACTTGAATGACTGCGAGGAAGTAAGCCTCAAGTAAGACAAAGAGCGCTGCCGTTGTCACGAAGCAGATGATCATGCAAATGGCGCCGTTCACGGCGTTCGGACTCACCACCATAAGGAGCCCCGAGATCAGCGTAATCGCTGCAAATACGTAAAAGAGGATGTCGGTCATGGAACGAAAATTAATGTGTTTTACCCGATTGTTCAGCGGCTTTCTTTTTGTCCCACTTGCCGTGTTGGTCGGGCAGTGTACCGCCGAGTTCGTAGAGTTTTTCTTTGTTGTTGATCATCTCCTCACGACTGTAACCCGAGAGTGAGAAAACATCCTGTAGAAAGATCGCCTCTTCGGGACAGACTTCTTGGCAGAGGCCGCAGTAGATGCAGCGGAGCATATTGATATCGAATTCCTGCGGAGCTTTTTCGACATGAGCGCGCTCTGGCTCTGCTTCAGCGTCAATCTCGCCAGGTGTGATACGAATCGCTTTGGGAGGACAAACGAACTCGCAGAGTTGGCAGGAAACACATTTTTCGCGGCCGTTGGGGTCTTTGACCAAGGTCGGCACCCCACGATAATTATCGGGTATGTTTGGACGCTCTTCTGGATACTGTAGGGTCACGCCCTTTTGCATCATTGTGCCGAAAGTTGTTTTCAGACCCGAAACAATCTGCGGGAGGAAAGTCTTTTCCGCGAAAGTCAGCGGCTTACGTTCGAGAACTTTAGTCTTAGCCATAGAGATTATCGGGTGAAGGTGTCGTAGAGTGCGATGATGATGGTGTTAAACACCAGATTACCAACTGCGAGTGGAAGGAGAATCTTCCAACCAAGCGACATGACTTGGTCATAACGGAAGCGTGGAAGCGTCCAGCGCATCCAGATGAAAAAGAAGATCATGGCGAAGACCTTAGCAATGAACCATCCAACAGACAGTAAGGTGCCAATCAAACCGTTCCCCCATGGATCTGCTAACCCAGGGAGAAAGTTCCAACCTCCGAGGAAAAGCAATACGAAGAGCGCTGAACCCATAATAACGTGCGCGTATTCTGCGACAAAGAATAGGCCGAATTTAAAACAGCCATATTCGGTGTGGAAGCCGCCGACTAGGTCGGTCTCGGACTCGGCCATATCGAAGGGTAGTCGATTTGTTTCTGCAAAGAGCGCCACAAGAAAGATGAGCGCCGAAAGTGGCTGCCAGATGAATAGCCATAGCGTCTGTTGCGATTGGACGGCACCGAAGAGACTCATACCATAATCTGAACCTGGGAATGCTGCCCACATAAAGACGGGCAAAAGCGCTAAGCCCATCGCGAGCTCATAAGAGATCATCTGAGCGGAAGCACGGATACCGCCGAGGAAGGGATATTTACTATTGGATGCCCAGCCAGCTAATACGATACCGTAGACTCCCAGCGAAGAGATGCCAAGAATGATCAACATGCCGAGATCGACATTAGCTAGGACGAGCGGCTGGGTGATGCCATCGGCATCGACGTAACGGCCAAAAGGCAGCACGACCATTGTGGTCAGTGCTGGTGCTAGTGTAACGACCGGCGCCAGCATGTAGTAGAATTTATTCACATGCCCTGGCACGATTTCCTCTTTGAATAGAAACTTTAGGCCGTCAGCAGCAGGTTGGAAAATACCGAGCCCGGTCAGAAGATTTCCAAGAATTGGGATATGCCCCAAAAGTGGCAAGCGAGTACGATTAGGACCGACACGTCCCTGAATCCAACTAGATACCTTACGCTCAGCGAGGACGGAATAGCTGCAAAGCCCCATGAAAACCGAGATCATGGCGACTGCATACACAATCGGAAGCAAGTAAGGCAGAAATGCGTCTAAAAGTTCCATATTAGAATTATCCAGTTACCTAGACCTCTGCGAGGGCAGCGTGCGCATCCTTGAACGCAACAGGATCGTATTTGAGATTCTTAGTTTCGACGAAGCCGAGATCAAGGAAGGCGGTGGCATCGAGAGTGACACCTTTTTCGGGTAGTGTGCGCCAACGGAGGGAGTCGTCAAGCTGATCAATTGTAGCCGTCATTCGCTCCCACAATGAGTCGATAGTGATCGCTGTAGCCTTCTCTCCCGCTAGTGCCGCGGCGATCTTTTCGAGCACCGTGAAGTCGGACTGGACGCCGCGAGGCCCGGGCACTGCAACTTTGAAGCGTTGGATACGGAAGCTTTGATTGATAAATGAACCGTCCTTTTCAAAAACCATCAGAGATGGCAATACAATGTTAGCGACCTCACTGGTTTGATTGGCGTGGCTTCCGACGTAAATGACTTTGGCTTTGGCCAAGACATCTTTGCTGATACCTAGCTCTGTGAGGTCTTCGTTCACGGCAAGGATGGTCTTGACCGCACCGGAGTTGATATCGCGTCCGAGTGCTTCGAGATTTTTGGATGGCAACTCGCCAATCAAGCCCGTGACAAGTGCTCCACGTAAATTCGGCGTGCGATCTTCAGACAGCAAGAGTCCGTCGCCGTCGCCGTTATGGCTTACGAGATAAACTTTGGCCCCGCTCCGCTCGGCAATCGCTTTGTAGAAAAACTGTTCTTCTACTGAACTGTGTGCGGAGCCGACCATTGCGACCTTACCCGACTTCAACAGCTCAGCCGCAGAGACCGCAGCCTCGTCGGAAGCTTTGTGCACACCCTCGATCGTGTAATGAATCAGGCGATCTATAGATTCGATCTCTTTGTAGAGTGCGCGACCCGTGTCTGTCATCCATGTGTCATTCACGTCGTCGTTACGGCGTGGTGTGATCCGGTAAATCTTACCTTCTCGACTCCATATCTCGGTATTTGCACCGACACTACTTTCGGTGCAGATACTATGTGTACGCTTCAGGAACCAGACGCGCATTTTGAAGCGAAAATCAGTGCTAGTCAAAGCGCCAACCGGACAGATGTCCACCGTGTTGAGCGAATAGTTATGCGAAAGCTCTTTACCAGGGAAGCAAGTCAAGGTCGAGTAAGAGCCCCGATCCACAAAGCCAAGCACATCTTCATCCGCTACTTCCTTGCTGAAACGAACGCAGCGTGAACAAAGAATACAACGTTCATCATCGAGCGTGACCTTCGGACCTAAGCGGGTACGCTTAGGCTTAACATTTTTATCTTCGATGAAACGACTGTAGCCACGGCCATGCTCAGCTGAAAATTCTTGTAGGCGGCACTCCCCTGCTTGGTCGCAGATAGGGCAGTCAAGCGGGTGATTAATCAGGAGAAACTCCGTCACACCATTGCGCGACTCCTTAACCATCTCCGACCCTGTACGAATATGCATGCCTGGTGACGCGTTCGTCGCACAACCGATCGTCGGCTTTGGCATCCAAGCAATTTTTTGCGTGCCATCCTCTTCTAATACGGCTTCCCCAGTGGCGCGGTCGCGCATTGGCATGCCCATCTCGACCATGCACATGCGGCAGTTACCCGCAATCGTGAGCTTCGGGTGGTAACAATAATGTGGCACCTCCTTGCCCTTGCCGACCATCTTCACGGCTTCGATGATGTTGATCCCTTTGGGAACTTCGACATCTTGACCATCAATATTGATGGTAACGTTTTCGACTATGCTCTCGATCTTCATGCTCTAAATAAGTGTCGTCGTCTCGGCGGTTTC
>CALBPO010000227.1 GCA_937899295.1 uncultured Opitutia bacterium | reverse complement strand
TCTTTGATGGTTGCGTTTTCGAGCTCAATTCGATTGATCGCAGCTTTCAAAAGTATATCGAAGAATTACCAGTTAAGGATGTAGTCCTGCTTGTTAAAACCGAAGGCTCTATGGATCTGCAGCTCTTTTTAGAGCTTTGTGAGATGGCTCAAGATGCAGGTTTCGTCCAGGTGCAAATCGCGGGCGAGCACTTGCCTAATTCTGAGTCGATACTTCCATCAGCCAATGTTTCAGGAACTGGGCTGGACTCGGGCTTCCTGTCTGTGATGTGATGCAAGCTGGAGATGTTCAGTCTAGGCCACTTGGTGATACAAAAAGTAGGATACTGTCGCCTTTTTCCTACTTCTTAATTTTGTTAGGTGCTTGCGCTCACTTGGTCGGTTTCTTCGTTTTTCGTGTGGTTTCGAATCCTCTGCCGACTAGTGAGGCGATACCGCCTTTCGTTCAATACGTTTCGCCAGGCACACTTCTCTCTGGGGCAGCGCTGGAAGAGCAGGCAGCGCTCTTTGATTCCGCGCCACTCTTTGTCCCTGGGAAATGGAATGCTTCTCATAATCTGCGACCGATATCACGTGAAAGGACTCTTCTTAGCTTTGATGCTTACGGCGAGCCTCGGAGTGATTTCTCTTCGGGCTTAATTTCGAAAGGATTACCCTTGGGTCTCAATTTTCTTGTGACGGAGCCGGTCGACCTACTGGCCTTGCGTTATTGGGACCTATTTGGCGGCATAGGCCAAACTGCACCTGTTGTCGAAGAATTAGAGGGCACAGGAGTTTTTGTCGAAGTGCGCACGTTAGAGGGCAGGGTAGTGCAAACCGTTCCAGTCGAGTTGGCAGTGCTATCGATGCAGGCGATACAGCCGACGACCTATTTCCTAGGTGTCGAAGCGGGTGGTCGTGTTCTCGGGCGACCTACGCTTTCAGTGAGTTCTGGGGATACTGCTTTCGACACCGCCGCCTACATTTGGCTTGTCGAGTCAGGCTTTACTGCTGGGTTACCTGCAGGTTTTTTTGAAATTCGAGTTTACCCTTAGAGTCTTTGAACCAGACTGCATTTGATGAGTGAAAATAAATCCAACGAAGACGCTGTGATGCTCGATCAATTAGAAGCCTTGACCCAGTCTTGGTCACAGCGCCCTTCTTGGGATGCCTACTTTATGGCCACGGCTTTGCTCATGGCATCGCGCTCCAGCTGTGAGCGTCTCAATGTTGGCTGCGTTATCGTTTCAGGTGGTATGCAGAAAAACCGCATCGTCGCGGCTGGCTATAACGGCTTCTTACCAGGTGCATCCCACACATCTCGGATTCGTGACGGTCACGAACAAGCCACTGTACACGCCGAACAGAACGCGATCAGCGATGCCGCACGACGGGGTGTCTCGCTTGAAGGTGCGACTATATACATCACCCATTTCCCCTGTATCAATTGTGCCAAAATTTTGGCCGCAGCAGGAATCAAATGCATTAAATACCACCGTGATTATCGAAACGATGATCTGGTCAAAGATATCCTCGCTGAAAGCGGTCTGGCACTGGAGCAACTCTAAGAGCAAATCGTCTTTAATTTTATGCGCATGAACCGAGAGCAAAGCTTCAGCGAAGTGCAAAGGCCGCATGCCGGCAATTTACTACTCGCGCATCCGCGCCTACTCGACCCAAACTTTTGCCGGACTGTGATTTTATTGTCGGCTCACTCGGAGGGGGAAGGTTCTGTCGGCGTCATTGTGAACCGTGCGATAGGGCAAACACTCGGTGAATACGATCCCGATTTGGCTACATCAACGCTTGCCAGCGTGCCACTTTTTCTTGGTGGCCCCGTCGCGACTGATCAACTAATCCTCGTCGCATGGAAGTGGTCAGCAGAAGAGGGCACTTTTAAGCTGTATTTTGGTATCGATGACGAAAAAGCGCAAAGTATCTTCGAAGAAGATCCAGCGTTCCAGTTCCGTGGCTTCCTCGGGCATGCGGGATGGACTGAGGGGCAACTCGATGCCGAGCTCGATCAAGGTTCGTGGGTGCTTTCTGGTTGTTTGGCTGCACTTAAAGACGAGCCCAGTGAGATTGATTGGCACGATCTGCTTTGCCAGGAGCGGCCTGAGCTTGGCTTGTTGGCCAATGCTCCAGATGATCCCTCGTTGAATTGAAGTAGTTAACGCTTCTAGCGTGTTTTGATCCATTCAAGCACGCTGGTAGCATGCATAAGCTCAACAGAAATATTTACGCCTTTGCCATTGACAGTGGGGTAGACGGAGCCTTTTTTCTCCATTCTTTATTTTTCTGCTATGAAAGTCGTATCTTCACTCAAATCTCTCAAAGATCGTCACCCCGATTGCCAAGTCGTTCGCCGTAAGGGTCGCGTCTATGTAATCTGCAAGTCTAACCCTCGCTTCAAAGCCCGTCAGGGTTAAGGAAGGGTTTAAACTTCACTAACTTTATTAGAAGGCATATTATCGTGAAAGCTGATCTCCATCCTGCACTCAACCCTGTCGCATTCGTCGATGTTTCCACAGGCCACAAGTTCCTGACCCAGTCCACTATGCGTGGCAGCAAGACAGAAACAATCGACGGTAATGAATATCAAGTCGTGATTTGCGACATTACTGCTGACTCGCATCCCGCCTTCACTGGTGAGAAGCGTTTCGTCGACACAGCAGGCCGTGTAGAGAAGTTCCAGAACAAGTTCAGTCGCCGCGGCTAGCTGAGCAGTTGATCAACATTCTTCTTATTTTAAAAACCTCGTCTCGAAAGAGCGGGGTTTTTTGTTTGCGACCGCTTTCGTTACACATCTTGAATGCATCTTGAGCTCGATTCGACAGCAGGCTCTGATACTTCAGTTATGGATTACAAATCAATTTTTAAAAGCTGGTTGCTCGTAGCACTCGGCGTACTCATCGCTTCGCATATTTTTACTGGTATTCGCTACACCGACCCTAGTGCGCTCGTCGTAGCAGTGCTTCTACTGAGTCTTTGCAACGTCTTTTTAAAGCCACTACTCATGATCTTCGCGCTGCCCTTCATTATTCTGACCTTTGGCTTAGGAATTTGGATGATCAATGCGCTGCTGTTTTTACTTGTTGGCAATTTAGTCGTAGGTTTCACCGTGGATAGCTTTGGCGATGCACTTGCTGGGGCACTTGTGGTTAGCTTGACTGGCCTTGCGGCCAATCTGCTATTCGGGAAAAGTAAGGTGCAAGTGCGGACCTCGCGCCCCACTCGAAGTGTGGGCCCTAATGCCGATGCCCCAGGGCGCTCGAATGCTCAGAAACCGATTAAAGACGACGATGTGATTGATATTTAATTGCGTAGTGAGTCCGCTCGCGGAGGTCTTTGCTTGAGGGTTATGCTCTTTCAGAACCATTACGAATTTCATATCCTATTGATTAAGATATATATATGTTTATAGTACAGCCTGAGGATATAGCGTTTTAAAATTCATGAAAATACTTTCGCATATTTGATAAGAATTGACTCTCGTTAAAACTTGT
>CALBPO010000226.1 GCA_937899295.1 uncultured Opitutia bacterium | reverse complement strand
TTTGATTATTGGGCATGTGTGTGGGGGCAAGGAAAGTATTTTGGTGACAAATTTCTTATGCACGATGGTGCATCTCGTGAAGTCCCCAAAGGGAAATATCTGACGGATGAGTTGAACGATATGGCGGTGGAATTCATCAAGCAAGAGCGTGGTGACCAGCCATTTATGCTCTACCTTAGCCATAAGGCCTTGCATCAACCATTTACACCAGCGCCTCGACATAGTAAGCTTTATCGTAATATCAAAATTCCATCGCAGGATGACTTAGACGATAATTTAGAGGCTAAGCCTGTTTACATTTCTGAGTCAGCATTAAAGCGTAGGCGAATTACCGGAGGCAAAGCTCCTTTGCATCCACGCATACCAGATAAAATGCGCACGGTCACTGCAGTCGACGATGGGGTGGGAATGATCATTCAAGCCCTTGAAGAAAAAGGACAATTGGACAATACCATAATCATATTCGCAGGTGATAATGGATACTTTATGAGTGAGCACGGTGGCTTGCATGATAAGCGCAAGGCGTATGATCCATCCATCCGCATTCCATTGATTATGTGGAACCCAAGCCTTAAGAATCCTCAAAAGGTGGATGAGTTAGTTCTAAACATAGACCTCGCACCTAGTTTACTCGATATTGTGGGTGCACCGATTCCGGAGCACATGCAAGGTGAGAGTTGGGTACCGCTTCTACAGCCAGATGGCGAAGGTCGCGAAGGTTTCTTGTATGAGTATTACAAAGAATCGGACTATCGTCCCCGTGGAGGTTTTCCGGGAACTCCGACCCTCCATGCATATCGCACGGAAGATTGGAAAGTAGTCCGCTATCCAGACGGTGATTACAAGAGCGAGCTCTACCACATCTCGGCCGATCCGAAGGAACTCTATAATCATGCCCAAAATCCGGAATATGCGGCAAAGCTAGTTGAGTTAAACGCAAAGCTTGATGCATATCTCACTAGCATTGAGTATGTTGCACCTGAGAAGATTCCAGGAGGAGGCATTACTCATCAGCAACTCTATGGCAACTAGTGCAGCCGATTACTGAGCGATTGATTTGAATTTTGGTGTAATAGACAAAATCACCAAGAATGGGGATAGCCGTACGTTGCATATTTGTAGCGTGCGGCTTAATTCTTTAGTAGTTTCGTGTTTGAAGTAATTGTTTAGTCTGAGATCACATTTCTTCAATATGGATATCTAGCTGAAGGTATCTTTAGCTATTCAATTACTTGGCATTAGGGATACTTTAACTGTAGAATGGCATATTAATTTTGTCATAACTGGCCAAGGATTACCGTTAATATTGCTTCACTATCAAGAAATATTGGATCAATTAATTATTACTAGATTCGCTCTGGTATAATGGTATTAGTATAAATGATACACAATATTTACAATATAATTGATTGCACAAATGATCAAAGTCGTTGTTACCATTGTTTATGGTTTCATTAATTAAAATAGTGTGACTATAAATAAAAAATAATGAAAATTTCGACCTCAGACCTGCTAGTAGGTACAGCTTAATATGGAAGTGAATCAACAACTAATCGCAGACAAGCTTGGTATCTCTAGGACCACCGTTTCTCGGTGCTTCACGAACCACGCAGGGATCAACCCAGACACCCGAGCTGCGGTCTTCTCGCTGGCATCAAAGTTAGGCTACAATTATTTAGAACCGAGAACGAACGGTAAAAAAGGTACTAGATCGAGCCGGAAAACTATAGCAGTCCTAATCTGTAGTGCTTTCGAGGAGTATAATCGTAGCGATTATGAGAGTCCTGGTTTCCAGCTATTACCGGGGATTTCTGAATATGCCCAGCTGAACAAGCTGCAGCTTGATATACATATTATTGATCCCAAGGAAGACAGCCTGGATAAGGGTATCTATAAAAAGCTTCTCAAGGATAAGAAATCGATTTGGGATGGCGTCCTTCTTGTTTATCCATTCCCAGCTAAGGTCATTGAGGGGCTCATGCGCCAATTCCCTTGCGTGTCTCTGGTCGAACAATTTGGTGCTCCAGATTTGGACTGTATTGATGTGGACCATCACCGCGGGGTATCTCATTTGATACAAAGACTGATTGATGAGGGCCATCGGCGGATCGGCTTTTTCTCTAGGCGTTACTCAGTCGAGCCACTCTGGGTCTATCGTCGCTTCAGTGCTTTTGTTGAAAAAGTAACCCGCGCGGGACTTCAATATCGTACAGAAGATGTTTTAAACCTTTATAAAGATGATACTTATACATTGGAAGAAAGCTACCGAAAGGCAATTCAGCAGACTAAGGATGGAGTGACTGCATGGATCTGCCCCGCGGATCATATTGCTTATGACTTTATATCTGTATTTAATCAGTATGGGTTGATTGCTGGCAAAGATTATTCCATTACAGGTTTTGATGGTATTCCAAATTCAGCTAGCCAATTCGATTTGACCACTATTCAAATACCTTATCGCGAGATTGGTTACCAAGCTGCCAGACGGGTGTATGATTTGCTAGAGAGTCGTTTTAGTGCGACCCAGCATGTCTATTTGAATGGGAAGATCTTGGTGGGTAACAGCGATTCTCGAATCCTAGACGAAGCGTAGTCTTCTTTACCTTGGGCCGACAAAGATCTATTCCAAGCGTGATGCCACTAAGCAAGGTCGAGCAGGACATGGCCCTTGAAAATTATTGGGTCCTTGTTCTTAGGCACAAAAAAGCCTCACTTGAAGGGAGGCTTTTCGAGAAGTATTTTACTAAGTCTAGCTAACCGCACGACGGCGAACCATCATGTAAGTGCAGGCAAATAAACCAGCCAGCAAGGCGTAAGAGCTTGGTTCTGGAACTGCGACTGACTCGAGTGTCACCGAGAAATCATCCATCACAGAGGATGCACTAGTGTTACCAGTTAGTATCTTAAGGCGAAAGTTAGCATAGCCCCCTGATGCAATCCAAGCTGT
>CALBPO010000225.1 GCA_937899295.1 uncultured Opitutia bacterium | reverse complement strand
GCTACGATTCTGTTGACGGTTATGCGGAATCTACGAACCCATATTTTGGTAACAGCGTCGGTCGGTTTGGCAATCGGATCGCTGATGGGAAGTTTTCACTGGATGGTAAAGATTACACACTAGCCGCGAATAATGATCCTGGCGGGATCTCATGCCACTTGCATGGTGGAGTTAACGGCTTCAATCGGCGCCTCTGGGCGGCGACCCCAAGGCCCGAAGAAAATGCGATTACTTTTACCTACGTATCTATCGACGGGGAAGAGGGCTATCCCGGAATGCTGACGACGCATGTGACTTATAAGCTTAATGACGATAACGAACTGAGCTGGACGGCGGTCGCGACGACGGATGCGCCGACGATTCTGAACATCGTGCAACATGCCTATTGGAATCTTTCAGGTGATCATAGTACGACAATTAATGATCACGAATTAATGCTCCCCTGTGACCGCTATCTGCCGACGGATGTAGGTTTGATTCCGACTGGGGAGTTGGCGACTGTTGCCAATACGCCAATGGACTTTACTCAGCCCACTGAAGTTGGTGCACGATTGGATCAAACATTTGAAGCGCTTGAATTCGCTGGTGGTTACGATCACTGCTGGGTGCTGGAGCAACCGGATGTCAAAGGCTTAGCCTTGGTAGCTCGCGTGAAAGATCCGAAATCGGGACGCACGATGGAGCTACATACGAATCAGGTTGGCGTGCAATTTTATGGAGGCAATTTCCTGAAGCCAGAAGACTTCCGCGGTGAATTTGCATCCGGGAAGGGCGGAATCACCTATCAGTTTCGAACAGCGCTGTGTCTAGAAACAGAAGGCTTTCCCGATGCCCCTAATCAAGCAAATTTCCCGAGCACGGTGTTGCGCCCTGGCGAGACTTACGAGCATCGTATGCTCTATCGTTTTTCAGCTGAATAGTCGATCCTAGCGGTATTGATCTTTAGTAAATAGCCCCGATGACCACGAAACGCCCCAATATCATTACTATTCTGGTCGATGATATGGGGTTTTCTGACCTCGGCTGTTTCGGAGGGGAAATTGATACACCAAATTTAGATCGCCTGGGGGCGGGCGGGTTCAGGGCGAGTCAGTTTTACAATACGCCGCGCTGCTGCCCATCGCGTGCCTGTTTGTTGACCGGACTGTATCCGCATCAAGCGGGTGTGGGCATGATGGTGTATCGAGATTTTGGCGAAGGTTATCAGGGAGGCTTGAATGATCGCTGTGTGACAACCGCAGAAGTGCTTCGTTCTGCGGGCTATCAGACTATGCTGTCTGGCAAATGGCATGTCGGACATGAGCCGCAGTTTCGCCCCGAGGTGCGTGGCTTTGATAAATTCACTGGGATTTACACGCACATTGATAGCTATTGGAAAGTGCTTCCGGGTTGTGAGATTTATCGCGATGGCGAACTCTTCATTGGATCGAATGATGTGCCCACCGACCCCTATGCGCCCGATCAGGAATTCCATACGACTGAATTTTTCACCAATGTCGCATTGGATTATATCGATCAGGCCTGCCGCGAATCGGACGATCCGTTTTACTTGCATCTCTGCTACAATGCGCCGCACTTCCCTTTAGAAGCTCCAGACGATTTGATTGATAAATATCGAGGCCGCTACCGAAAGGGATGGGATCAACTTCGCGCGGAAAAGTTAGAGCGTATGAAGGCCATGGGAATTGTGCCGCCGAGTCAGACTTTGCCGGAAGCGGTTGGATTTGATCAGGAGGAACGTGAGGGTTTTGATTTTATGCCCTCGGTGGATTCCTGCGGGTTACCAGCATGGGATAGTTTGTCCGATTCCGATCAGGAAGAACTAGATTTTCGCCGCTCACTCTATGCGGCGCAGATCGAACACATGGATTTGAACGTTGGACGGGTGATTGATGATTTGGACGAGCGGGGCATTTTGGATGAGACATTAATTTTGTTTATGTCGGATAATGGCTGCTCTGGAGAATTAGGTCCCTTTGGAATGAATTGGCCAAATTATCATTCTGGCAATTACACTGACTGGCGCACCGAGGGGGGCTGGGCCACTGCGCAGGGGCAGTGTTGGGCGAGTCTTTCCAACACACCGCTGCGGAAGTATAAGATTTTTGTGCATGAAGGCGGCATCGCATCGCCCTTGATTGCACACTGGCCGCAGGGCATTGCAGAACCAGGGCAGCTTTGCGCGGACCAGACTTTCCATTTAATTGATATCATGCCGACATTATGCGAGGCCGCTGGGGCTCAGTATCCTGATAACTACGAAGGGCGTTCGATTACGCCGGGGGAAGGCATGAGTTTGCTGCCATGGTTCAACGGATCCGCTTCGCCGACGGAGCGTGTTTTGTATTGGCAGCATGAGATCAATGCAGCCATTCGGGATGGCAATTGGAAGCTTGTGACATCGGATGATCGCGATCCGAATGCCTGGGAATTGTATGATTTGAGCGCTGACCGCAGTGAATCAGAGGACTTAAGTCGTCCTTACCCAGAAAAGCTCGAAGAAATGAAGGCTAAATGGCGCGCATGGGCAAAGTCATCGGATGTTTTACCTTACCCAGAAACGCGTGATTCGCTACGTCGGATTCCTTGGCCACCTACATAAGCGATCTAAATATAGAAATAATATTTTTCTAATCATCTCTTTAGTTGGATTAATATGCCTTGGCCTAATAATGGTTACTTCATCAAGTATATATATTGCACAAAATATGACTGGAAATCCTTTTCACTTTGCGACAAGACAAGCTCTATTTATTGGAATTGGTATTTTTATTTTCACTATATTTCTCTTGGTTCCATCAACTCTATTAGAAAAAGCAGATTGGTTATTTTTGCTTATAAGCATAATTTTATTGGCAATATTATTTCTGCCAGGAATAGGTACTGAGGTTAATGGAAGTATAAGATGGATTCGAATAGGCCCAATAAATATTCAACCTGCTGAGATATGCAAATTTAGTATGATTTTATATACATCAGGCTATTGTGTTCGAAGAATGAATGAAATTAGTACATTAAGAGGTTTTGTAAAGCCTTTATTGTTGCTAGGGCTAGTTTCGTTTTTGATATTATCTCAACCTGACTTAGGTTCAACAGCGATTATATGTGCAGTTGTTGTAGCAATTTTATTTTTTGCAGGCATATCTTTTTTTCAATTCTTTTTATTATTACTTCTCCTCGGAGCATTAGGCTTCATTGCTATTTACTTCACTCCATTTAGATTAACAAGAGTGATGTCATTTATGGATCCATTTGAATCTCAGTTAGGTGCAGGTTGGCAACTTAGCAACTCTTTAATTGGAATAGGTCAAGCTAACTGGATTGGATTAGGGCTTGGCAACAGCTTCCAAAAAAATCTGTTTTTACCCGAAGCTCATACAGATTTTATTTTTGCAGTTTTGGTAGAAGAGTTGGGCATTCTCGGCGTATTCTTTTTGATATCAATGTATTCTTTAATGATTTATTCTATTTTTTCTATTGCAATGCAATCTTTAATTTTAAAGAGATTCTTTCAAGGTTTTGTAACTTTTGGTATTGGTTTTTTAATTGCTGTTCAAGCAATATTTAATTTAGCAGTAAATATAGGTCTTCTTCCAACAAAAGGTTTAACATTACCCTTTATAAGTTATGGAGGTACAAGCATGATTATCATGATGTCCTTCATCGCAATAGTGCTTAGAATTAATAATGAAAATAAATTTTACTAACAAATGAATATTTTAATAGCAGCAGCCAAAACCGGCGGGCATGTGTATCCAGCAACTGAGGTCAGTAAAGAGTTTATAAATAATGGCCATAAAGCTATTTTTCTAGGCACCAATAATTTAATTGAAAGAAATGCCATAAAAGATATATCAGAAATTCAATATGAACATATTGGTATGAATGGTTATAGAGGAAATAGCATTTTGAGTAAAGTTTTAGTTTTACTAAGTCTACCTATGAATGTTTTTAAAGTGCTTAAGATTTTGTGGAATAATAAAGTTGATTCAATTATTGTTTTTGGCGGTTTTATAAGTATTCCAGCAGCTATAGCTGGATTGATACTTTTAAAACCTATATATGTTCATGAACAAAATACAGTATTAGGATCAGCAAATAAGATTGTTTCAAAATTTTCCAAAAAGATATTTCTAGGAATGCCGTTGCATAAGAAGAATATAAAAAGATCGAAAGTTATAGGAAATCCTATTCGAAAATCATTTGTATCCAAGATACAAAATAGAACCGATGATCATGTAAGAATTTATATTACAGGAGGTAGCCAAGGAGCAAAATATCTTAATGACAATCTGCCACCTATATTCAATGATATCAATATTCCAATATCTATAAGACATCAATGCGGAAAAGGTAAAAAACTAGAAGTAGAAAAGTTATACGAAAATTTAAAGGAAGTTGAGGTCAAAGAATTTTTTGATAATCCAGATTCTCAAATTGATTGGGCTGATTTTATAATATCCAGAGCCGGCGCGCTTAGTTTATCTGAAATTATTTCAATGAAAAAAGGAACTTTAATGATACCCCTTCCAAATGCTGTCGATAATCATCAATTACTTAATGCAAGATATGTTGAAAAAGATGGAATTGGTTTGGTGCATGAGCAGGAGTATGGAATAGATATTTTAAAAAGTAGTATAAAAAATATAATTGAAACAAAAGAATATTTAATATGGCAACAAGCAGAATTTAAAACTAATCATATGGATGCAGCTCATAAAATATTTACTTCAGTTTTAGAGAACAATTAATTATGAATCCATTAAAGAAGATCAAACATATTCATTTTGTTGGGATTGGAGGCTCAGGGATGATTGGAATAGCATATCTGCTGTTAAGAAAAGGTTATAAGATTAGTGGATCAGATATTCAAAAATCTAAATCATTAACTAACTTAAAAAAGCTTGGAGCTAAAGTTTTTTATTCACATAAAGAAAAAAATGTTGGTAAAGCAGACCTAGTAGTCATGTCATCTGCAATAAGGAACTCAAATCCAGAATATAGATTTGCTAAAAGAAATGGCATTACTATTATTCCAAGAGCGCAAATGTTAGGAAGTCTGATGAGAGGTTATGAGAGTATTGCTGTAGCAGGCAGCCATGGAAAAACTACTACGACAAGCATGATTGCAAGTATTTTTAGTGAAGCACTTTTAAGCCCTACATATATTGTTGGAGGTAAAGTTCTTGGTATTGGTAAAAACTCTGAATTAGGAAGTGGAAATTACCTAATAGCAGAAGCTGATGAAAGCGATGGATCTTTCCTGCATCTTCATCCAGATGTTGGGGTTTTTACAAATATCGATAACGATCATTTAAGTTTCTTTGATAATGACATTGAGAAGCTGCTTAAATCTTTTCAAATGTTTGCAGAAAATATTCCTTTTTATGGTGCTCTAATAATCAATAAAGATGATAAGAATATTAAGAAGGTTGCACAGAAAATCCCAAGAAGACAGATTTCATTTGGCTTTTCTTCAAGACGTGATTACCACATAAAAGACATACGCTATAAAAACAAATGAGTAGAGAGGTCGAGAGATAGGTAGATAAAGAGAAGACGAACGACTTCAACACAGGCAACCGCCACCGGCGGGAGAACACACCGTAAAAACCTTAAAGACATA
>CALBPO010000224.1 GCA_937899295.1 uncultured Opitutia bacterium | reverse complement strand
GAACCAACTGAAATAACCGAAGGGCAGCATATCCGTCGTGCCGGCGAAAATGCTCTGGAAGGCTCAACCGTCCTCGAACCCGGCATTGAGATCAATGGCGCCCACAAAGCCACCATGGCTTGCCATGCCACCTTGATCGACGCGGAAGACAAGTAGGGGATTAGCCAAAAAGGCCTCTAGGTCGTAAAGTAGCATATAACCAAGACGTCCACCTGCCAATACACCAATGATGATCGCCGTCATCAAGGTCGACCGAGCATCCGCATCTATGGCAAACTTGCCCTCGTTGTTATACAGCTTGAGCAGGAGCCAAGCCCCAAGGAAGCCAAGCAAGTAGGCCAGCCCGTAATAACGAATTCCGTCCAGTCCGAGGGGATTCTCTGGGAAGCGAAACAGTAAAGGGCTCAAATCATGCACCCAGTAGTGATTTTGTTGAAACATTTTATTACAGATCATAGACAATACGTTCATTCACCAACTCTTTTCTTTGACATTTCAAGCTGTGCCGAAAATCTTATTTAACATGACCAAGTTTTTCTTCAGGGCGCTTCTCAACTTTACCAGTGTCTTCCTGCTCATCAGTCCTGTTGCTGCTCAGGATAGTCTTCGTCTCACCGTGGCCAATCTAAGCCAAGACGTCAATCTACTCGGGCAGAGCCTCAAAACGATGCGCCTTGAAATCGAAGAGCTGCGCCGTGAAAATGCCCGTATTCGTGCTCAAGTGGCAGCCGCAAGTTCTAAGAGCGCTACCAATGCACAAATTTCTAATCTTTCAGTAGCCATTGAAACCTTACGCCGCGAGTATGGCTTAGCCGATACGCAACAAAAACAGCAGATCCTCGCCGAGCTCAACCGTCAAATCAGCGTATTGGCTAAAGAAACCCAATCTGCTATCAACTCCATCGCCAAGGCCGCCTACAATCAGCCTCAAGTCTCGACGCCTCCACATTTCTCAGACGATTTCCCTAAGACTGGTAAGACTTATGTCGTACGCTCAGGTGATACACTCAGCAAAATCGCTCGCGATCACGGCTCGACAATCAAGCACATTCAAAATGCCAATAAGATCGTTAACCCGTCGAAAGACCTTCAGGTGGGAGAAACTATCTTCATCCCCATTTCTCAATAGAAGTTACCTTAAATATGTCCAATTCTAAAACTAGACTCGGCCGCGGACTAGGTGGCCTCATCTCCGGCACCAATAGTTCAAAGCCAAAAGCCGATGCCAATGCGGTGACCAAAGCTACAACATCCGTAAAAAATACATCCGCAAAGAAGCAGGCGGTAACAGCCAAACCAGCCACCGTCAGCACGATTGCGCCAAACGCCCCTGGCTTCCGCGAGATCGAGCTTGAGCGCATTGTCGCTAATCCTTATCAACCACGTCGCGAAATCCATCCTGAGCACGTCGAAGAACTCGCAAAGAGTATCCAGTCCGAAGGTCTACTACAGCCCATCGTAGTCCGCGAAAAAAATGGAAAATTCGAACTCATTGCCGGCGAACGTCGCCTGCATGCATTCAGACACCTAAAGCTCAATCGCATTCCAGCACGAATCATTGAAGCCAGCGATGCCTCTTCGGCCTCAATTGCACTAATAGAAAATTTACAGCGCGAGAATCTAAACCCCATTGACGAAGCCCTAGGCTATGCTTGTCTCGTCCGTGATTTCGACCTGACACAAGAGGCTGCTGCCGAGCGCGTAGGTAAAGGTCGTGCCACTGTGGCGAACGCACTGCGTTTACTGAGTCTAGGTTCCGAAATTCAAGGCTTTCTCAGTCGTCGACTCATTTCAACAGGCCATGCTAAGGTTCTCCTTGGTCTCGAAAGCGCCGAACACCGCAAGTTACTCGCTCGCCGCATTATTGAAACAGGCATGAGCGTTCGCGAAGCCGAAGCACAGGTTCGCCGGCTCAAAGAGGGCAGCGGCGGTTCGAGCGAAAAGGTCAAAGGCAAGCCGCTAGAAGCGGAACAAACAGCGATTCGCGATCTTGAAAAACGTATGAGCGATCATTTTAATACGCGCGTTGCCTTAAAGCACACGCCAAAGAAAGGACGCATCACAATCGATTATTTTGGTAATGACGACCTCGATCGCATCCTAGAGAAATTAGGCTTACAGTAGGCATTGCTTACTTATCCTTTAACCCAAAGCCTATTTTTTCGAGGTCAGCGCCACTGGGCGATTGGTAGGCGCTGAGTCCGAACTCGGGGAGTACAGATAATAGGTGGTCGAAAATGTCTCCTTGGATGTCTTCGTAGGATGCCCAAGCGGTGTCATTGGTAAAAGCATATATTTCCAGTGGCAGTCCATTGGAGCCTGGGGACAGTTGCCGCACGAGTAGAGTCATATCCTTATGAACTTTAGGATGCTTACGCAAATAGGCTACGCAGTAAGCGCGGAAAGTGCCTACATTGGTCAAGCGGCGACCGTTGATCAACTCAGAGAATTCTTCGCCCACGCCTTCATTATATTTTTGAATCTCCTCAAGCCTAGATTCGAGATAAGGTCGCAACAGGCGCATACGCTTACATCGTTCGAGTAGTGCCTCGTCGGCAAATTGAATCGTTCGCATATAGAGGTGCAGAGCACGTTTAATTCGGCGCCGGCCCGCCTCACTCATGCCACGCCAGTTTTTGAATGAGTCGGAGATGAGTGCGTAGGTGGGAATCGTGGTGATCGTCTTGTCCCAGTTCTGAACTTTAACCGTAGTCAGCGAAACATCGATCACATCGCCGTCTGCGCCACGTCCTGGCATCTCGATCCAATCGCCCACCATGACCATATTGTTAACCGACAGTTGAAACCCAGCAACAAGACCAAGTATTGCGTCCTTAAAAATCAAAAGAAGAATCGCTGTCACCGCCCCGAGACCAGAGAAGAACACGAGAGGAGATTTCCCTAGAATCGCCGAAAGGATGAATATCAGACCGATCAAGTTAATCACTAACTTCGCTGCCTGAATGAAGCTCTTCGCAGGGTATCGTTTGCCAACGGGGCTTCGTTCCCAGACGGCACGTGTAAAATTTAATACACAATTGATTACGAGGAGAATGATGACGACCAAGTAGGTATTCACCAGTGTCTGAAAGAGCTCAACAATGTCGGGCGAATTGGCGAAGAGTGCAGGTGCGAAAAAGTGGATAATCGCTGCTGGCACAATATGCGAAAAATGGACGATCACCTTATGCTCGATTAAAAGATCATCCCATTGAACCGAAGTTTTTCCGATGATCGGATGGATCACATAGGTAATTAACCGCTTGGATAGAAAATTGGCCAAAAAGACCAAGATAAAGAGGGAAATACCAGCCCCTAACTTTCCGAGCACACCAGCAATACCTGCATTTAATTTATACTGTTGTAGCCATTCACTTATGATTTCTGGAGTCATATCACAAATTATTGGCAAAACTTTATGCTTCTGACAATGTTTCCTTCGTGACTTCTATGTTTTGTCCTGGGTCAAAAGAGCACGCCCCATCAAGCCCTATCTGTAATGATCCAGACGATTAGCTTGCTATTATCATTCAGTCATTCGAAATGTGAGTATGCTAGCTAAGTTAATTTTAGTATGTTTGCTATACTTGCTTCCAATCCATGGCTTTGCGCAGGAAGACGCCTTTACGCTAGAAAGTGTTTTGCAGCGCTTCACAAAGGCTTACGGTGGTTTCCGTGATGCTGACGCGCTTTCATCACTCAGTGTCGAGGGTACTATTTTACAAAATGGACAAACTTTTGACTTTCTAATGCGCAAAAAACGGCCGCATTCCATGCGCTACCGCCTCTCTAACGAGTCCAATAGTATTATTACTGGCTACGATGGCTCTCAGGGCTGGATACGAACAAAAAACAATCAAGAAGTGTCGATTGACTTACTCGATCAGGAGGCGCGTCGCAAAATACGCTACCAAGCTAGATTCGATAGTCCACTTTTCTATCACCTACAAAAGCGTGAATACCAAATCGAATTAATTGAGCGTACAAGTTTAGATGAGCGCAGTGTTTTAGTGCTGGAAGTAATCGAATACGATTCTGAAGCTAGCCGTTATTATTTAGACCTTGAGACCGCTCATATTGTCCGAGTGGATCATCTCGGTGCAGACGGTGAACTTAGTATCCAGACTCTTTACCGTGACTACCGAGAAGTCGAGGGCTTCCCCTTCGCATTTGAAATCGAGACACGAGTCAATGGGGAAACGAAATCCTTGGCCAAGGTTAACAGCATTGATGTCAATCCAGGTATCTTCAGCGTTTATTTCACTAAGCCGAAAGGCTAATTGTTGCCAATACCGTCCTCATCTAATCCGCCTTTGAGTTGACGATCTAGTTTCAGACGATCGACCTGTGAGCGCAAAAAACGTTCAAACTTGCCAAAGCGGGCCAAAATACCCCGAGTTTCAAGTAAGTCCTGTTTGAAACTTCCCGACGGGCATAGGGTATAAATTGCAAGATCGAGCACGCTCTCCGGCTCTTTGAGATTGGATAGAAACTGCAAGACCTCTTGAGGGATCTCAGCACCCAGGCGCATTTGTATTTGAACTAAGGCCAGTAGAGTAGGTTGGATCGAGCCGAGTGTTTCTTCGCTGCCGTCGGACTCGCTCATTAGTTGTTGGATGCGCGCGCGCCTGTAGGGTTCCTCGCAGACAAAGTTTTCCAACTCAACCCGTGCAAGACCTTGTAGGATTAAATTTGAAGTACCATCTGGGTTTTGCTTACATGCGCGCACGACACCAACCCCAGCAATGGAGTAGGGCGTCTCCAATACCTCAGCATCCTCATCTCGTTCATCTAGAGCCGCCACTGCGAAGATTCGATCTCCTTCCAATACGGTGCTGAGCATCTCGCGGTAACGCGGCTCAAAAATAAAGAGCGGCATCATGGCCTGAGGAAAGAGCACCGTCTGGCTCAAGGTCATGACGGGCACCTCGCGCGGAATTTCAATTTCTTGAGAGATCATATTAAATTAGGTGTGTTAGAGCGCATTAACTAGTTCCATTCGCTTGGATGCATTTTGGATGCTTCGGGTGTCTCACACTCCGCATAATACACGGCCATGCGGAAATAGCGAATCTGGTCGACGGGAATCTCTTCATTCTTCTGTCGAGCTTCTTCAAATAAGATCTCAGGGGCTCGACCCTTCAGCTCATAGATTTCGCGAACTCCAATATTAATCAAACTACGTGCCGCTGCCACTTCCATGCGAGGGATACGCATGAGTGACGAGTTAAGCGCCTCGTAATCGACCTTCTTTTTCTTCTTTTGTGGAAACATCATAAACTGAACGATACGCTGTCGCACGTCCTTACTGGATTAGATGTTTAATAATTACTGTTCGATCTGCACGACTCAAGCAGTGATCGCTTCGGGCAGCTCTAATTCGATGAAATTAGCTTTAATATTGACGCACCTATCTACCGAGGCATTTTCCGATGCTTCCCTTGAGGGGCATTAGCTCAGTTGGTAGAGCGCTTGCATGGCATGCAAGAGGTCAGGAGTTCGACTCTCCTATGCTCCACCATTCTCACAGAGACGTGATGATGGCTGGAAGCAGTTTTGATTGCTAGGCTCTAACCCTATTCAGCCATTTTGAATCGGAAGAACTTGGTATCCGAATTAGGA
>CALBPO010000223.1 GCA_937899295.1 uncultured Opitutia bacterium | reverse complement strand
CGTTCGGCTATCTTACGGCGGATCTCTTCCTGAATCTTTCGCTGGCGCTCGATGACATCGGGGTCTTCTTCCTGGCGACTGCTAGGATTACTAGGCGTGCTATCCCCATCCGACTTCCCGGAAAACATGTTTCCGAAGAAGTAGATGGCCGCGAAAATAAGCGGAATAAGGATTTCTAGGATGTTGTCCATCAGGAGGAATTATGAGCGCAGACAATTAACCATTCCGTATTTATCTACTCTCGGATTCTAAGTTGGGTCTATTGTTTCTCTTCACCTTTAGAGATGGAGTCGCGCATATCCGTGTCGGCCTTAATATTGTTTAGGCGGTAGTAATCCATGACGCCTAAGTTGCCGCTGCGAAAGGCTTCAGCCAAAGCAAGAGGCACTTGAGCTTCGGCTTCAACGACTTTAGCGCTCATTTCTTCGACCTTGGCCTTCATTTCTTGCTCAAGGGCGACGGCAGCAGCACGGCGCATTTCAGCCTTCGCTTGGGCGACGTTTTTGTCGGCTTCGGCTTGGGACTCTTGCAATTTGGCACCGATGTTTTCGCCCACGTCAACATCCGCGATATCAATGGAAAGGATCTCGAAGGCGGTGCCTACGTCGAGGCCTCGCTCGAGGACGACTTTAGAAATGCTGTCTGGCGACTCCAAGACGGTCTTGTAGGAATCGGCGGAACCGATGGTGGTGACGATACCCTCACCTACACGGGCGATGATGGTCTCCTCAAGGGCGGAGCCGACATAGTTGTCGAGATTAGAGCGCACGGTGACTCGAGCGCGGGCTTTGACTTGAATGCCGTCTTTGGCAACCCCATCGATCGTGGCGCGACCACCATCAGTCGCGGGGCACTCGATCACTTTGGGATTGATAGAAGTGCGAACCGCTTCGAGCACCGACTTGCCGGTGCCTTTAGTGGCAAGGTCAATGGCGCAAGCGCGTTGCCAATCCAGGGCGATGTTGGCCTTGTCTGCGGCAATGAGGGCTTGGACGGTCTGGATGACGTTACCCTCAGCGAGGTAGTGGGCTTCGAGGTCGTTCGCACTAATCTCGATACCAGCCTTCACTGAAGTGATGCGAGCATCGACGATCAGCGAAGCGGGGACGCCACGCAGGCGCATGGCGACGAGAGTCGGAAAGCCGACGGCAGCACCGGATAGCAAGGCGCGGAGCCAGATGCTAAAAAATGAGATTAAAATGAACACGCCAATGAGAAGGATGAGTCCGAGAATGGCGGCGGCGCCGAGCTGCCAGCCTGCGAGGGCCAGAAAGGAGGTGGATAATATAGTTGTCATAGTTTTTTGATGATGAGTTTGAAATTGTCTTGAGCGACTACTTGAATAGCTTGATCGGCTTCGATATAGCCATCTTGAGAGTGAGCTTCGTAAGATTGTCCGTCGATGGCAACTTTCCCGCTGGGATTGAGGCGAGTTAAAGCAGAACCTTCCTTACCTATAATGGCTGCTTCTGCGGGTGCAATGTTGGAATGACCCGTGACGGAAGATTTCAGGAAAAATGCGCTGCCGAGTGAGGTGCGCGCGAGGAGTTTGAACTCGATGAAGACGAGTGTGGCAATCGCAGCAGCTGAACCAACGAAAGTGAGGACACCGATACCCGCCCCGTATTCAGCTCCAGCGATCCATGAGGCGAGAATGACGCAGAGCGCGGCGATGATTCCAAGTATGCCGCCCGGTAGGATGACTTCAAAGAAGACAAGGATGAAAGCGGCGACTAGTAGGCCGATGATGGTGCTCATAAAGAGATGGCGAGTGAATGATTGAAAATGCTGGACGGGAAAGCTCGCAAGCGAGTCAAGCACAATGCGTGCTAGTCGGGTTCTACAATAAGGCTGAAATCGACGGCTTTTTGGACGCGGATGGTGCTGCCTTTATCAATGGTGCCGAGTGCGCTACGAGCTTCATAGCGATGGCCGTCGATCTCGACACGGCCGCTGGGGAAGAGATCGGTGATGGCAGTGCCTGTGCTACCGGAGGGGGGAAGGTGGGACTCGCGTTCAGCGCGCAGAGTCTGACTATCGCCGCCAGCAGCCTCGGCGAGGACAAGCTTGCGCTCTATCCACGAGTGCACGTAAGCAGTATCTGTGATGACTCGCGCGTTGCCATCAACGAGCAAGTGCACCTTTGCCTTTCCTCTCGTGTGATTGTGCCTTCGCTGAATGGGCGGCGTG
>CALBPO010000222.1 GCA_937899295.1 uncultured Opitutia bacterium | reverse complement strand
CTAAAGAAAAAATGCCCGAAAATTTAAATCCAAAACCTAGCTCTGATCTGGCCAAAAACGACGTCTACGATTCGTCGAAAATCCAGAAACTCGAAGGGCTTGAAGGTGTGCGCAAGCGCCCTGACATGTATATCGGCGACACTAACGAGCGCGGTCTTCACCACTGTGTATTCGAAATTGTGGACAACTCGATCGACGAAGCCCTCGCAGGTCATTGCTCGGAAATCACCGTCAGTATTCACAATAATGGCTCTTGCTCTGTGGAGGACGACGGTCGGGGCATCCCTGTAGACATACACCCAAAATACAAAATCCCCTCACTAGAGCTAGTCATGACCAATCTCCACGCTGGTGGTAAATTTGGCAAGGGCGCTTATCAAGTCTCAGGCGGTCTCCATGGCGTCGGCGCGAAATGCGTCAATGCTGTCTCAGACTGGTTTGAGGTAGAAGTCCGGCGTGATGGCAAAGTTCACAAGATGGAATTCTCACGTGGTAAAACTACTTCCAAAATGAAAATCATCGGCGATACTAAGCGGACAGGCACACGCATCGCCTTCTCGCCTGACCCGCAGATTTTCCTCACAACTCGGGATTTTAAGTTCGAGCTACTCGGCAAGCGCCTGAGGGAGCTCGCCTTTCTCAACCCTGGCATAAATATTACCTTCGTCGATGAACGCATCAACAAAACTGAGTCCTTCATCTTCAAAAACGGTATCGCGGAATACGTCACTTTCCTCAATGAGAACAAGAACGTCCTCCATCCTGACCCAATCAGCTTTCACGGTGAAGCGCCTACACCCAACCCCGATCTCGACGCTAACATTGTCGTGGATGTCGCTTTCCAATATAACGACAGTTACAACGACCAAATCTATGCTTACGCGAATTCAATCCATAACATCGAGGGCGGCACGCATCTTTCTGGCTTCCGCACAGCGTTAACCCGTGTGATTAACGCCTACGGGAAGGCCAACAATCTAATCAAGGACAAAGAGCCAAACCTTTCCGGCGAAGACGCACGTGAAGGCCTTACCGCCATTGTCTCGGTCAAGGTCCCAGAGCCCCGTTTCGAAGGCCAGACTAAGACCAAACTCTCCAACGGTGAGGTTGACGGTATTGTGCAAAAAATAACTGGCGAAGAACTCAAATATTACTTCGAAACTAACCCGCAGGTAGCCAAACGACTAATCGACAAATGCCTCAACGCCGCACGTGCTCGTGAGGCTGCGCGTAAAGCCCGCGAAACAGTTCGTAAGGGCGCACTTTCCTCTGGCGGCCTTCCTGGCAAGCTCGCTGACTGCTCTTCTAAGGATCCCGCCATGTCCGAACTCTACATAGTCGAGGGTGACTCTGCAGGTGGTTCGGCCAAGCAAGGGCGCGACCGAGCGACCCAAGCCATCCTTCCAATTCGCGGTAAGTTGCTAAATGTAGAAAAAGCCCGCCTCGACAAGGTATTGGGTAATAACGAAATCCGAACCCTCATCACTGCAGTCGGAACAGGCATCGGCGATCATGAAGGCGACGGCGCCTTCGACGCGACCAAAGCGCGTTACCACAAGATCATTATTATGACCGATGCCGACGTGGATGGCGCCCACATACGCACCCTACTCCTCACATTTATCTTCCGTCAAATGAAGGGTTTAATCGAGGCTGGATACGTCTACATCGCTCAACCCCCGCTTTATAAGATTAAGCGTAAGCGTCGTGAGCAATACGTGGATAACGATCCTCAACTCAACCGCATACTTCTCGAACTTGGCACCGAAGATGTCACCCTGGTTCGCCTACGTGATAATAAGGAGCTAACTGGCGAAGTGATCGACCACCTCGTTGAGTGTATGTCCCGCCTTGAAATGATTGGTCGTGGCGTCACGCGCTATGGTTGTGATTTCGCCCAATACCTAGACCAGCACGATGGCGACGACTACGTGCTCCCCCGATACATTGTTCGCATCCGCACGGGTAATGAGGAAGAATTTCGCTTCCTGAAAAATGACGATGACCGCATCGCATTCCACGCCGAATTCGACCTTACCGACGAAGATGGTCACGGCACCGTCGTCCGCGAGATCGTGAGCGACGATGGCATCAAAATACAGCAACGTATTTCTCTCCACGAGATTTACGAGTCTACGGAGATGACTAAGCTCATTCGCGAAATCGCTGATGAGGGCATGGACATTAGCCAGTTTTCCAAAAGTAAGGAGCCCCGCTATCAAATCGTTGAAAACAAAGGCGATGAGAAGAAAGAAAACATTATTGAGCTCCAATCCATCATAGAGCTGATCGAAAATGTCCGCGCGATTGGTCGTCGCGGCCTCAGTATTCAACGCTATAAAGGTCTAGGAGAGATGAATCCAAAACAGCTCTATGAAACCACAATGGATCCGAAGACACGTCGACTCCTAAAGGTCGATATCGCAGACGCCGCCATGGCCGACGGCATATTCTCCATGTTAATGGGCGAAGACGTCCCCAGTCGCCGCGCATTCATCGAAGATAATGCACTCAATGTAGCTCACCTTGATGTCTAAAATTAATTAATAATTAGGAGTTGAAAATTAATTAGGGCGACTGAATCGGAGTAATCTCTTCATTCTTAATTCCTTATTTTTAATTCTTTAAAGCAACGTTTTAAAATCCCATGTCCGAAGAACTCACACCACACAATCCCGAGCATACACACGCGGAAGTTACCAACATCACCGAGATCATGCAGACGGCTTACATCGACTATTCGATGTCTGTCATCGTTAGCCGCGCACTGCCCGACGCCCGCGACGGGCTCAAGCCCGTGCAAAGGCGTATTCTCTACGCCATGTTGCGCGAAGGCCTTCTCCATAACCGTCCCTTCGATAAATGCGCCGGTGTGGTTGGGGAAGTTTTGAAGAACTACCACCCACACGGTGACAGCTCGGTTTACGATACTCTCGTTCGACTCGCACAACATTGGGTCATGCGTTACCCATTAATTGTGCCGCAAGGCAACTTTGGCTCCATTGATGGCGATTCCGCCGCCGCCTATCGTTATACCGAGTGTAAGCTGGAAGGTATCGCCGAGGATCTGCTCAAGGATATCGACGAAGACACAGTCGACTTCGTGCCTAATTATAAGGAAAGCTCAACCGAACCATCCGTCCTGCCAGCCTCACTACCAAACCTTCTTATGAACGGTTCGACTGGTATCGCTGTTGGCATGACTACTAACATTCCACCGCACAATCTCCATGAGATTATAGACGCAACAGTCGCCATCATCGACAACCCAAAGATTGAACTCGATGATTTGATTCAAATCATACCGGGCCCCGACTTTCCCGGCGGCGGCTTCATCCACGGTAAGATGGGTATCGATAGCTACCTTAAGACCGGCCGCGGTATTGTCCGCACACGCGGAATCGCCGAGGTCGTCGAGAGCGGGGGCAAGGAAGAGATTATCATCTCAGCGATTCCTTATAATGTAAACCGTGCCTCCCTTGTCATCCGAATCGCCGACTTGATCAAAGAGAAAGCCATCGACGGCATCTCTGACCTACGCGACGAATCGACTGAAACGACACGCATAGTGATCGAGCTCAAACGCGGTGCAATTCCACGTGTAATTATCAACCAGCTCTACAAAAGCACACCACTCGAAAGTTCCTTTG
>CALBPO010000221.1 GCA_937899295.1 uncultured Opitutia bacterium | reverse complement strand
GACTATCATGTCGTCAATTACGACCCCAGTGACCCGATCTATGTCGGCTTCAGCCCTAAGCAAGTCAACCGCCCTGGCAGCACCGAATACCCCGATGGCAAAACCAATCGGGAGGCGATGACTTACTACCAAAGCAGCCACGGACACAATCATAGCGTCATCAATGGGATCGGTCGTATCGGATACATGTCTGGCGGCAAAGCTGCGCTCTGGGATGACGAGACCATGGCCGATGTCTTTGTCGACAAAGCGCGTGAATACATTGCTCGTCACAAAGACGGGCCCTTCTTTTTATTTTTCTCATCCCAGGACATTCATGTGCCACGTGCACCACACCCACGCTTTCAGGGAAAAACTGAACTCGGCTACCGTGGAGACGCCATGGTGCAATTCGATTGGAGCGTCGGTCAAATCATCGATGCGCTAAAAACCAACGGTCTGCTCGAAAATACCTTAGTCATCTTTTCCAGTGACAACGGCCCCACCTATGACGACGGCTACGTCGATGGCACAAGTGCCAAAACCTCTACGGTCAATAATGACCGTGATCACTACGCTGCAGGCCTATATCGAGGCGGAAAATATCAAATCTACGAAGGCGGCACCCGTGTGCCCCTCATCATAAGTTGGCCGTCTAAAATCTCAGCTGTTACGACTGACGCCTTAGTCAACCAGATCGACTTCCTCCACTCCTTTGCAACATTACTGGACCTCGACCTCCCTGACGGCGCCGCAGTCGATAGCCGTAACACCCTCGACGCCTTCCTCGGCAGATCCGAGCAAGGCCTTCCTTTTATGATAGAAGAAGCCGCGAATGCCCTAGCCCTACGCAAAGACAATTGGAAATATATCGAATTCCACGCCAGCAAACACAAGCCTAAGCCTGGATCTCCTGAGCTTTATGATCTGAGCGAAGATATCGCTGAAGCAAACAACGTAATCAAAGACCATCCCGAAGTCGCAGAATCACTACGTGAACAACTGCACATAATTCAACAGTCCGATGGCATACGCAAGTAACTAAGCTGCATCACTATGGTTTATTTGACTATCCGCTCACTCTTTTTGGGAGCTCTAACTTGTCTCGCCTTGGCAAATACAATACAGGCCTACACTCCTGAATACTCGACCGCAGGCTTCTACCAAACGGACGTCTCCGTTCGCGAAGCGATCAACTTCAATGTCGGCTGGCGTTTTATCAAGCGCGACCTTCCAGGTGCTGAAACCATACAATTCGACGACAGCGATTGGAAGCTCGTAAACTTACCCGATGGCATGGAACTTCTGCCGCTCACCGCAAGTGGTGGTGTAAATTATCAAGGTCCTTCATGGTATCGCAAAACCTTCCAGATAGACCCCAAGCTCAAGGGGCGGAAACCATGGGGATCTCTTACCCCAATCATTTCCTTTTCTGTCAACATCACCAATGAATAAGCCCCTTGAATGCGCCTGATGGCATCCAGTAATGAATTTGCATCCGGAGAGGCGGAGGGCCGAGCAATGAGATGAAGGATGATTTCGCTGTCGACGGTCGTCTGGAAAATATTACCACCCGCTTCAAGTTCGTCCCTCAGTTCTGCCGCATTAGTCAAATTCCCGTTGTGTGCAATGGCAATGTTGCCCTGATTGCAATCCACAATGAGAGGTTGCACATTTTGCACGTGCGAAGAACCGGTGGTGGAATACCTCGTATGACCAATAGCGTTATTTCCCTTGAGCCCGGTCAAGACATTGCCCTTGAAGACCTGGGGGACAAGCCCCATATCTCTATGGGAATAAAAATCTTTACCATCGCAAGTAACGATCCCGGCACTTTCCTGGCCGCGATGTTGAAGTGCATATAGCCCGTAATACGAGATTTCTGCCGCGTTCGGATGACCAAAAACGCCAAAAACACCGCAGTAATGCTTAGGATAATCCTGCATACCTTTCACTGCCGGCAAGCCTGTCTGATTACGTGTTGTCTTGTCAAACGTCGAGTCACCAGAATGCACTTTTTTATTCATCATGTAAGCTTTTAGGATACTCTACAGTCATTTTCTGGCCCCAGGTTTCCATCGTGTGCCTCCAAACGCTAGGAACAGGGCAATCATGGCAAGACAAAAAGCCCCCAAGCCCGATGCAATCAATGCATATTCTCTTCGAGTGAGCCCTTTAAACGAATCGTTGGAACAAGCCTGAGTCATCGGTTCGAGTATTTCTGAGCTGATTTGGCGGGCGTTGCCATCATGGTAGGTTCCACTGAGCCGAGTCGCTAGCTGGCGCAATGTGCTGGCTTCCTGCCAGGATTGATGACCATTGATGAAAGAACCATATCGAG
>CALBPO010000220.1 GCA_937899295.1 uncultured Opitutia bacterium | reverse complement strand
CTTAACTCTTTGCCGAATCGCAAGGTCGCCATGGATTCGATTCGTAAGCATACAAACTCTGTCTGCGAAGCCACTATTTGTTACACGGGCGACATCCTTAGCTCCGATCGTGATAAATATACGCTCAAGTATTACGTAGAGATGGCTAAGGACCTGGAAATAATGGGAGCCCACATTTTAGCGCTCAAAGACATGTCGGGACTCTGCCACCCGAACGCCGCATATAAGTTGATCAAAGCTCTTCGTGAGGAGATTGCCATCCCTGTTCACTTCCATACGCACGACTCTAGTGGCATTGCGGGTGCTTCAATTATTAAAGCCGCCGAAGCAGGCGTCGACGCGGTGGATCTATCCATCTCATCGCTCTCTGGACTCACTGCACAGCCTAACCTAAATTCAATTATTCACGCCATGCGCGGCGACAAGCGCGATACTAAGCTCGACCAAAAATTCTTCGATGACCTTTCTATTTATTGGGAGGCGATCCGCCAATACTACGAGCCCTTCGACACCAGCCCTAAGTTCGGTTCGGCCGAGGTTTATCACCACGAAATGCCTGGTGGCCAATACACCAACCTTCGAGAGCAAGCCCGTGCTCTTGGCCTCGGTGCCCGCTGGCCAGAAGTCGTCCGCTATTATCGCGAAGTCAACGATTTGCTTGGTGACATTGTCAAAGTCACCCCGTCCTCCAAGGTAGTGGGCGACCTCGCCATCTTTCTATTGACCAAGGGCGTCGAACCAAAAGATATGGTCAATCTTGAACCTGGAACCGCCTTTCCCGAGTCTGTCGTCGACATGCTCTCAGGCGGTCTTGGTCAACCTAAAGGGGGCTGGCCAAAGGCTGTGCAAAAAGTCGTTCTCGGCGATCGTAAGCCCTACAAAGGACGGCCTGGGGCACGCGCTGAAAAGGTCGACCTCGAGGCCACGCGTGAAGAAGTCAAGGCTATCACTAAGCGAGTCGAATGTAGCGACGACGATTTATATGCATACCTTATGTATCCGCAGGTTTTTAAAGACCTCGTCAAATACGTCAACGAATATGGGCACGCCCGCGTTTTGCCGACTCCTGCATTTTTCTACGGCCTTAAGCCGGGCGAGGAAATATCCGTCGAGATTCAAGAAGGTAAAATCCTGATCATTAAACTAATCTACGTGAGTGAGCCCGATAAGGAAGGCCTGCGCACACTCACCTTCGAGCTCAACGGTCGCGCGCGCGAGTGCGTAATCGCCGACAAATCGATTAAGAGTGAGGTCAAGCGCCGGACAAAAGCTGACTCCGCCGACAAGATGCAAATCGGTGCCCCCATCCCCGCGATGGTCAGCGCTGTAACCGCGACCGTCGGGCATAAGGTAAAGAAGGGCGAAAAGCTCATCATACTCGAAGCAATGAAGATGCAGACAACCGTCTACGCTCTAACCGACGGCATCATCGATCAAGTCGAAGTTCAAGCAGGCGACCAAGTCGAAAGCAAAGATTTGCTAGTCAAGCTCCGTTAGTCTTTCTGCAGTGCCTAGCTTATTTTTTATGAATCTATCATGACGGATACACAACGAATCAAAAGCAGCCCTTTTCGCTTAGTCCTCAGGATTTCGGCGCTCGTTTTGATTTTGGTTTCGACCGTATTTTGGATTTCCACGGGTAGCCATACTGGCTTCTCGAAGGATCGAGTCGAGATTCAGCAAGTTGACCCAATCACCCAAATCGAATATGTCGACTACGAGGAACGCTTCGTTCTAGGAGTCGAATATCTCGTGCTGGCCTGGGGACTTGGCGTCACAAGCTTCGGCCTCAGTTTTGCTTTCAGGCGAAAGCCGAAGTGACTTTTCTCCCTCCTGCCAAAAGCTACCATAATACTATGCAAACCGTAAAAACTCTCCTCCTCACCTTCGCAAGCCTTTGCGTTGGTTCGCTCTCACTTCAAGCTGAGGTCAAAACCTACGACTTCGAAGACCCGAAGGGGGTCAATAATGTCTCCTTTCTTTTGGATGCACCTCTCGAATCCATCAGCGGTAATGCAAAGGGCGTTAGCGGCATCGTGACTTTTGATTCTGCAAATCCTAAAGCCGTCTCCGGCACCATTACGATTGAGACTGCCTCCCTTACCGCAACCAACAATAAGCTGCAAGAGCACATGCTCGGCAGAGGATGGCTTGATGCGTCTAGCCACCCTACGATTACTTTCGTAGCGAAGTCGGTCTCGAAGGTTGAGGAGCTAAAAGATGGTTTCAAAGCACAGCTCACAGGGGACTTTACTCTTAAGGGTGTGACTAAAGAACTAACCGTTCCCGTCGCATTTACGTATTTGCCCGGCATGCTAGGTAAACGCTCAAACGGAGCAATGGAGGGTGACCTCCTCGTGCTGCGTTCGACTTTTACCATAAACCGTAGCGTGTACGGCATCAAACCTGGGCAGAATTCGGACAAGGTAGCCGAAGAGATTGAGCTACGCCTCGCTATCGCCGGTGCTGCGCCGGACGCTTAAAAGCTACCGGCGTCATTTCCTGAAAAATGTATTTTCTAAAAAATAGAAAAAAATGGTCAAACGAAATAGAAGGACATAGTGCTGTGCTGTGGTATATAGAAGAAGGGGAAATCCCTACCCTAGCTGAGGCTGAAGAAAAATTGGATTTGCTCAAACGGAAGGGATCAAGTCCAATAGCATTTAGCATGTCAGAAGTATATGATATATGGGGACAGAAACGAGAAGAATAACACTTCTAATAGGAGGTGAAAATGCATTAAAAACGAATTTTACACTAGGCGTTGTAATCAATTTCAATAAAAAACTAAAAATGAAGGAGGCCACTAATGGCAATTAATACTACTAAATTTGGGGAAGCAGAATATCCTCATTTATCAATACCTGATACGCACTTCAAACCTGAAGGTGAATACCACGTTAAACTTAAGGTTAAAAAAGAAGACGCACAGGAAGACATAAAAAAAATAAGAGAGGTTATTTCAAAAGAAGTAGCCGAAGAACACAAA
>CALBPO010000219.1 GCA_937899295.1 uncultured Opitutia bacterium | reverse complement strand
TTTCCACCGAGTTGGATATTCCGAACGAAGAAGCCGTCAGGATTCTTGAAAAGTAAATTTGTAGAGCGTGCACCAATGTTAATGAGTAAGACATCTTCGTCCAAGGTGGGATATGCGTACTGGATCGCATTATAGTCAAGTACAGTGGCGGCGTTGATCGTATCGACTGAAAAACCTGCGCGGGCAACTTCTCCGCAGAAATCCTCAATTGTATTCGACTTACATGCGATAAAGAGCACTTCAGTCTCAACGCCATCATCCCCAACTACTTGGCTATCCCAGACAACTTCGTGAAGGGGGTAAGGAATATTCTGTTGTGCTTCAAATGCAATAATCTGCGCCCGCTTGCTCTCCTCGACGTGCGGAATGCGGATAGTCTTAGTCAGCACTTGATTGCCTGGAATAACGAAAGAAGCATTACCCGAAAACTTGTGCTGATGGTGCAGCGTGTGCAGAGCGGCACCTACTGCACCTAACCAAGCATCGTCGTTGAAGTAGTCGTAATTTAGAATCTCCGTTACTAATTTCTCGATTTGGAGTGCGCCTCCACTGGAGGAAACAACCGCGGCGGTGATTCGGCTTGCGCCACAGTTGATGATAAGTTGCTTCGAGCTGCTCATGTAATAATTTTCGAAAGGTAGCGAATCAGTTTAGTAGCATGTGGATTTGCGATTAATTGCGCACATCTCGACGAAGAACAGCAGGCAATTGACTAACACGCCCAAGATCAATTCCAGAGACGAGGTAATAAGGCATAAGCACATGCTCGTTATCCATACCCTCTGACTCCGCTTTGGAAATAAAAGAATTAAGAATGTCCAGATTCGGAATGTTGCTACTCATGGCTGCTTTTTGCGGCTTCTGTGCGTCACCATTTACCGATACTTCTACGTAATAAAAGTCAGGGTCTGTTTTTAGCTGGTCGCGCTCGACGATTAGACCCGGAAGGTAAAAGTAAACGTTGTTATCATCTCCTTTTTCCATGATTAGGATTTCGATTTCACTCGTGTAGTAGTCGAAAGAGCGCGCCGAGGCGTCACGCGTGTATCCCAAGTAGGCCTTAACTTTAATCTTTTCAACGTAGTCCTTGTCGCGTGCTTCCTCTGCGGAATTACCCTCACAAGAAAGCTCAATTTCCATCTGGATCCAATCATCGCGCAGCGAGTTAAAGTCGATACGATCGACGCGAATATCCTCTTGCGCAGGCAATATTAGAAATGCAGACACAAATATAAGTATGGAGACAAAGTATTTCTTCATGTTAATGGGGAGCAAACTGAACCTCTATCTAAAAAGATAGAAGCCTAAATTGGTATCTGCCGGTTGAGCGCAAAGCAACCTCTTTTTGTGAGAAATTCAGCTTTAACGCCCCGCCCAAGCTACGTTCAAGTCATTTGGTAGATTTACAAAATCCTCTACCGCAGAGTAGCTCTCTTGCTCCTAGTAATATCGAAGAAATTCGCTTGCAGAAATTATCTTTTCAACGAGCTTCAATAATGTGGATACAAAGCTCCCATTCAAGATTAGTGCGCTCATTTTTACACACAATGCGCAAGGGCAACAGCTACTAATCAAACGCAAGAAAGCACCCAATCGCGGCTGCTGGAGCCCGATCGGTGGCAAACTTGACATGCCTGCTGGCGAATCTCCCTACGAGTGCGCCCGCCGCGAGACTGAGGAAGAAATTGGGCTCGAGCTTGACGATGGTGACCTTCATTGCTTTGGCTACATCTCAGAGAAGAACTACGAGGGCGCGGGCCACTGGTTGATGTTTTTATTTGAGTGCAAAAAGTTGATCAATGAATTGCCTGATGCGATCAATGAGGGGTATTTTAAATTTTTCGAGCGGGCCGCAATCGACCAACTGGCAATCCCCGAGACAGACCGTACGCTCCTCTGGCCATACTACGACCAGTACAAAGAGGGATTCATTGGATTACGAGCTAACTGCGATCCATTAGGGCAACTAGCGATCACTGAGGAGCTGAAGATCTAAGCTACTGCGGCTTCGATACAGCCCATTAAGAAGTCGCAACTCCCCGAAAAAGAGTTTCGAGGCTACACGGATTTTAAGCTATAGCTGCGCACTGTATCGCTTATCCAATCTGGCCATTCAGCACTTCGCAAACCGACCACTTCTCCGGCTCTGCTGGCAACTCTGTCCCCGTGGCCACAACCTGAAGATCCTCGGGGCAGGCGCGCCAAAAACCTTGACGGCGAATCGGATCGAGCTCGCCGAGCACATCGTCCGCCAGCAACACAGGCACGAGGCCGAGCTGTTGTCGGTAAAAACTGGCTTGTGCAATTCGCAGAGCCACACAGAGACCTCGCTGTTGTCCGTCCGAGGCATACTCGCGAGCGCTACCGACTTGGAGCGAGAAATTGAAATCGTCGCGGTGAGGTCCACGCTGGGTGGCGCCGATTATTTGATCACGCTTGCGACTCTCATACATAAGGCGGCAGTAAGCTTCCTTACCATGACAATCCACATTAGGGCGAAAGCTCAGTTCCGGACCCTCGTCCGCCTCAGCGATACGATCATAAGTGCGGCATAAAACCTCGCTCAAGGTCCTCATGCCCGCCTCGCGGTAGTTAGCTATCTGGCTGGCGTGCGGTGCGATCTCCGCTTCAAAGGCCGAGAGCTCGGCTGCGCTGCCACTGTTTTTTAAAAGGCGGTTTCGCTCGGCGATCCCACGGTGGAAATCGCGCAAGGCGGTGTAGTAATCACGATTAACCACCGAAAGCGTCAAATCCATAAAACGCCGACGCTCGCTAGGACTGCCACGAAGTAGCATTAAGTCACTCGAACAAAGCGTCACCGAAGGGAAGCGGCCAATAAAATCGACCAAGCGCGTCACCTTCTCACCATCAACCAAGACACTCCGGCCGCCGGGGTGAGAGTGGATCTCCAGAGCGGTCGATCCTTGTGAGTCATGCTCGAGCTCGTAAGCTAACTTGTATTCCTTCACCCCTTTGCGGGGGAGTGCGGCCAGCGTTTGCGTGCGAAAAGACCGAAGTGCAGTCGCCAGCCCGAGTGCTTCCAACAAATTAGACTTCCCCTGCCCGTTGGCACCCAAGAGGAAGTTACGTGCATTTCCAAGAGGCAATTCCGCAAACTCGATATTACGAAAATTCTGCAGGCGTAAATTTAAAAAGCGCATCCTTTTGTAAATCTTCGATCAGTCAATCGAGACCACCTGACTTTTCATTGAGTCGGCTTCTTCGTTGAGCAATTTGTAAGTGACCAAGAGCGCATCCGCCAGCGCCTGCCAATCCTCGGTAGTCGTTTCTAAGCCTGCACTAATTCGTAAGACTCGGCCGGCGATTGCGGCATCGATCCCCATAGCCAGTAACACTTCTGAAACGCTTGTCTTTCCTGTTGAACACGCGGAACCAGACGAAAGAAGGAAGCCCGCCTTTTCTAAAGCCCGTATCCAGCGCACACTTTGGTGGCGCGGCATACTCATCGATACAGTATTCCATAGGCGGTCTGTGCCTGCTCCGATCAATGCAGCCCCTGGAATTGCCTGAACAATCTGTTCGATAAATACGTCGCGCGCCTCGGCCTTGCCCGGCCTCGAATTCTCCAGTGCGGCGCTCATCGCGAATACACCAGCTACATCTTCGGTGCCCGCACGGTGCGCCGCCTCTTGCTCTCCTCCATCCAATAAACGAAAATCAGCTACGCCCTCTGGTAAAAGCATGAATCCAACACCTTTTGGACCTCCAAATTTATGGGCGCAGGCTGTGACGTAGGTACAGGCACTCAAACCTTCAACTGGAAGCTTACCGACCCATTGTGCCGCGTCGCAATGGTAAGGGATTTGTGCCTCTGCGCAGAGATCTGCAATGGCCTGCCAGGGTTGGATGACTCCCGTCTCGTTATTAGCTGCCATCACAGAGACTGCTGCCAATGTGCCCGACTCGATGCGACCACGCAACGAATCCATATCAACAACCCCACCCTTGGAAAGCGGCAACCAAACCACACGCGAGCCGAGTAGCCCATTGGCTGCTTCAGTGACACTAGGATGCTCCGTTGGATTGATCCCAACGCAAGCATCGCTCGATAAAGAACGCGCCCAATACCGGATCACGGCGTTGTTTGATTCAGTCGCACCGGCGGTAAAGATCACCCGTTCCGGAGAGACACCAAAGTGCCGTGCTAGCGACTTGCGCGCCGCTTCATAACGCACTTTGACTGCAGCGGCGCTACGATAGGGGCTTGATGGATTGAGCCAATGCACTTCCGAGGCCGAGATCCACGCCGCTTTAGCCGCTTCGCATAGTGGCGTCGTTGCATTGTGATCAAAATAACGCAGTTCCATAGTTGAGAGAAGCTAAGCGGGCTTGGGGCTAGGTCAAACGAAGTTCACGCACGCCTACGGAGTGAGGTAAATACGAATAAGAGGGCTGCTTACTTGAATGGCAGTGTCCAGACGAAGTGCTTTCCATTTACGGAATGCGAATTTCCTGCCCGACACGTATTGCGCTCTCGCTCGATAGTCGATCACGATTAGCCTGATAAATATCGATCCAGCGCGAGGACGTGCCGTAGAATCGATTACTGATCGCGCTCAGTGTATCACCTGACCTTATTGTATAAGTTCGCGGCGCGTCACTCGGAGTCGGTGCGGATTGTGGAGACAATGGTGTCGACGGGCGGACCTGCGCAGCTTGCCCATTCTGGTTATAGACTTGTGCTTGAGTCGATCGGCGAGCTTGCCCGAGGACGTTTTCAAGTTGCTGGACTCGTGAGGTCGCGGCTATCAGCTCACGCTTCAGACCCTCATTTTCTTGCTTCAAAGTTTGAACCAGATCCATCAGGTCGATCCGATCCAGGCTACCCTCATAAGGTTGCGCTGGTAACTGGCGGGCAAACTCCTTTTGCGCCGTCTCGATCAGTTGACCTACCTGCGTCGCTTGTGAAGAATGCGGCTGAAGTCTAAGGTAGCGGTTGAAATGGTAGATCGCATTGATCGGATCTTTAAGCGTGCGTAAATATATATAGCCCGCTTCTAAGTGTGACTCTGGAGCATCCCTGCGCGCATCGATCACTCGCTCAAAAGCACCAAGTGCCTCCTCCATCCGCCCTTGACTCTTGAAGTCTTGCCCCAACTGGTATTGTTTCTCGTCTGTTTCACTAACGACCTCTACCCCACTTGGCGCACAGCCGACCAAGGCGATAAGACTTACGAGTAGGATGGATAAATGGAAGGGTTCGCGGAGCATTCAACTATAGTGTGTTTAATACGCATTAAATGCGTCAACGCTATTCGATTCGAGCAATAACGGTGCTCTTAATTTTGCCTAGGAACTCATTCGCCAATATTATTATGCACAAGACCCAAAAACTTGTCCGCCTTAAAGATACTGCCACTTTCTAGTTAGTCAAAAAAGTATACTGTAAGCCCAACACCAGGAGGGCGATCTTATACATATGAAAAAGCTATTCGCATTAGTTATGATCTTCTCATTCATTACATCCCTCTTACTGGCCAATTCACTCGAATTGGGTAGCCCTGCCCCAAAACTTAAAGTGTTCACTGACCAAGGCACTACCCTCAATCTAGGCGAAACACTTTCGACCGGCACCACGCTAGTTTTCTTTTACCCGAAAGCCATGACGCCAGGCTGCGTCAAGCAAGCTTGCAGCCTACGCGATGGCTGGGATGAACTCCAATCGCGCGACTTAAGGATCTTTGGCGTCTCCTCAGATACCGTCAAAACACAGGCTCAATTTAGAGATAAGTATACGCTCCCCTTTACCCTACTCGCCGATACTGATGGCAAGATTGCAGATGCTTTCAGCAAAAGCCGTTGGAGCCGCCAAGCCTACCTATTCAGAGACGGGATCCTCGTCTGGCGAGACCTCATGGCAGCCACCTCAAAACAGGCAACGGACATACTCGCTGCCCTGGATGAATTAGAACCTAATTCGTAAGCGGTCAATTTATTAGCT
>CALBPO010000218.1 GCA_937899295.1 uncultured Opitutia bacterium | reverse complement strand
CAATTGGAGCTGCATCTTTTTTTCGTAATTTTTAAGTTTTAGTGACTGAATGGTCGGTAGTAGCGGTTTGGCATCGTCCCCTGCCCAATCGATTATGTTGAGCACGGATAGGGTGGCATAGGAATTCTCTTTGAGGAGTTGCTCTAGGCATTGAAGCCCTACTTTTTTGTCCCCGGAACGTAACAGGAGCCATCCAGCCATGGCTCTTACTTCGTGTGAATCGTCCTTTAGGCATTTTAAGGCGGATTGCCTGTCGTTGAGTAGGAAGCAACCAACAATTCCCCAATAACGCAGACCGAGCTCGGGGCTATTGAGTAAACTGCGAAGGGCAAGTAGGTTGGTTTCGTTCATTTCGAGCGCTAGATCGGCAGCATCCAGTAGCTGAGGCAAATTGTAGAGACTCCGGTCACGCGCAACTTGGTTGATTGTTGTTTTGTTTTGGGCTTCGAGTTTGTCCATTTCTGATTCTGGTAGCATCCCCGTGTCGAACACCTTCTTCTGCCAGGAGCGCAGATTGCTTTGCATGCGCTTGATGACTTCCGCGTATTCAGGATTATCAATGAGGTTGTCGATGCTATCGGGGTCTTGCTCTATATCGTATAGTTCTTCCGTCCAGCCTTTCGGCTTAAAGAACCGTGCTTCGATCTCCGAAGCCTTACCTGATTCCACATGCTCGACCCAAGCTTGTGTGGCCTTCATCTTCCAAAGGTAATTGAGGGGCTGCATCCATGGGGTGTAGGGCATGTAGTTACGAATGTAGAGGAACTGTTTATCGCATATGGCTCGGGCGTTTTCATTACGCTCATCCATACGTGTACGATATGCGTAGTGATACGCTCTCTCTGGCTGCGGTTCTTTTCCTAAGAAGGCTTGCCCTTGTATGATGGTTGGAATTTTGGTGTCTGTAATGCGCAGCCAGGTGGCCGGCATGTCAATAAAGCTGACGATTCGATCAACTGTCATTCCTGGCTTTTCAGCGGGCCAGAGGACTTTGTATTTTTCCGGAATTCGAATGATCAGTGGGCAATGGATGCCACTACTGAAAAGGAAGCGTTTACTGCGTGGCAATACACCTCCATGATCGGAGTTATAAATGACGATTGTATTATCAGCGAGTCCAGTTGCTTCGAGTTGCTCCAGCGCATCCCCGATTGCCTGATCCATTCTTTGGATGGCATCGTGATATTTTGCGTAGTTCATACGCATGCTAGGCAGGTCGGGGTGATATTTACGGAGTATTGTATCCTTAGGGGAGTGTTTGGTTTTCTGAAAATCACCGAAGGCACTACTTTCATGCGACTGTCCTGAGTTGATAACTTGAAAAAAGGGCTGCGTATTCTTGAGCTTATCCCAATCCACTTCTTCAGAGTTATCCCAGCATTCGGTATCCTTGCGACCGCCGATGTTGTAGTCGGTCTTTTTGTAGTTTCCTACGTAATAACCACTAGTTTTTAAATGATCTGGATAATATTTGATTAGGTCGTGTGGTATTTTGTAACGGCTCCGCATCGGATGTGTTCCCATGGATAGTGCATGTATCCCGGTGATCCAGGTGGAGCGGGACGGAGCACAAACGGGGGCATTAGCATAGGCATGTGTATAGCGGAATCCCTCAGTTGCCAATTGATCGATATTCGGTGAATTGACATGCGGATTTCCGTAGCACCCGATCCAGTTGACGCTATTGTCTTCGCTAGTGAGCCAAAGTATGTTGGGGCGCTCATCGGCCTGAACTAGCAGTGTCAGTCCAGCTATGAAAGTATAGCATATTATGAAGGCTTGTTTTACCATGTCTAGGGTTTGGGGAATTGGATTAACATACGAGTTAGGTCGAGTGCGATTTTACTAAGGATCATTAGACTGGAGTCATCGCGACCGAATTTGGCGTAATTCTATAGAATTTAAATCTAGATAAATCTTACAGCGTTGTAAATATAAACTGACGATATAAGACAATTTTTAGAGGTATTATGTAATCCGTAAAGTAATCATATACAGTTAAAAAAGCTACAGATTAATAACCAATTCAATTTATATATGTGAAGGTATTTAGTAAATATTTCGATTACTTTCTTGTCTTACTATTTTTTGAGTGCTTGCTTATATTTTTTATGATACCCCCTTCGCTTGACTCAGAAATGCTCGAAAGCAGGATCAGTGATTTCTACAACTCCCTTCAATCTGGTCAGTTGTTAGAGTCACTTTTTGACAGTGTCCCTGGCGCTTTCTATTTTGTAAAAGATTGCGAGAGTCGCTTTATGGCAGGAAGTTTGAGTTTTGTTAAAACTTTAGGAGAGACTTCAGTCGAAGCGATTTTGGGTAAAACGGATTATGACTTCAGTCCTGATTTTTTGGCAGATGCATTTTATGCGGACGACCAACACGTGGTCCACACGGGCGAGGGAATCTTTAATAAGATCGAGTTGGTGCCTTCCGCGGATGGTTCGCTGGATTGGCTTTGCACGACTAAGGTGCCGTTGTTTGATTCGAAAGGTGCGGTCGTTGGACTTGCGGGCGTGGCACG
>CALBPO010000217.1 GCA_937899295.1 uncultured Opitutia bacterium | reverse complement strand
ATTAGGGATTCCATACATGAGAAGCCCACCTGGCCGATCGGCGCGCTCGTAAATGGTGACGAGGTGCCCGGCTTTGTTCAGTTGGTCGGCTGCGGCGAGACCCGCTGGTCCTGATCCGACGACGGCAATCTTTTTGCCAGTGCGCTCTTTGGGCGGGGTGGGGGTGACCCAACCTTCATTCCATGCTTTGTCAATAATGGAGCACTCGATGTCTTTAATCGTGACGGGTGGTTCGATCACACCGAGCACACAAGAGCCTTCGCATGGAGCCGGGCAGACGCGACCAGTGAACTCGGGGAAGTTATTCGTCTTCATAAGGCGCTCGTAAGCGCCCTGCCATTTGCCTTGGTAAACGAGATCGTTAAACTCGGGTATTAGGTTGTTGACCGGACAACCGCTGGCCATGTTAGCCAAGGTGATTCCTGTGTGGCAGTAAGGTGTGCCGCAGTCCATGCAACGTGCGCCCTGCTTTTGTACTTTTTCTTCGTCAAAATGTTCGTGTATTTCGTCCCAATCTTTGACGCGTTCGAGTGGCGGACGATTCGCAATCGTCTTGCGCTCGATTTCCATAAATCCAGTTGCTTTTCCCATATTTTTAAGAGTTGAAAGTTGTTAGTTGGGAGTAGAAAGAGTTCATTTTGGTGGCTAAATCAAATTTCTGATCTTGTCTTTCGACTCCTTAATTTTGGCTGTAGGACACTAGTGACCTGCCTTCACGTTTTCTTCAAATGCGGCTTGGATGGCTTCGTCGCCTGCTAGACCACGTTCTTCAGCTCGTTTGACGGCGTGTAACACGCGCTCATAATCCTGTGGAAGGATTTTGAGGAAATTGCCGGCGGTTTCTGGCCAGTCAGCGAGGATGCTTTCGGCGCGCTTCGAGCCGGTGAGAGCAAAGTGCTTCTTGAGCTTCGCTTTGACTAGGTCTATCTCTTCGTCGCCACACTCGATTAGTTGATAAACGTTGACCATATCTGGATTCAAGCGGTTTTGAACGAAGTCACCCGATTCATCGTAAATGTAAGCAACGCCGCCGGACATGCCCGCGCCAAGGTTACGTCCTGTGGTGCCGAGGTTCATTACCATGCCACCAGTCATGTATTCTAGTGCGTGATCGCCGAGTCCTTCGATCACGGCTTCGACGCCTGAATTGCGGACGCAGAAGCGCTCGCCAGCCATGCCTGCGATGTAAGCTTCACCTTTAGTCGCCCCGTAGAAGCAGACGTTGCCCGTAATGATGTTTTCGTGGGCGATGAATGGCGAAGCAGGATCGGGACGGACGATGATCTTCGCGCCGGATAGGCCTTTGCCTAGATAGTCATTCGTGTCGCCCGTTACAGTGAAGGTCATACCTTTCGGGCAGAACGCGCCGAGTGATTGACCCGCGGAGCCAGTGAGATTGACTTTAACTGTATCTTCAGGGAGGCCTTCTGCGCCATATTTACGCGAGATGTCTGCGCCGGTGATCGTGCCGACGACACGGTTGATATTTACGATGGGCAGATCAATCTCGACGGACTTGCCCTCTTGAATGGCGGGTTGCGCCTTTTTGAGGATCTCGGTGAGATCGAGCGAACGGTCTAGGAGATGGTCTTGATCCATTTGGCAGTAGGTACCGACTTCGGGGCCTACATTTGGGCGATAGAGGATTTTACTGTAGTCAAGCCCTTTGGCTTTCCAATGATCGATGGCGGCGCGCATTTCGAGTTTGTCGACACGGCCGACCATTTCTGGGATCGAACGGAAGCCAAACTGCGCCATAATCTCGCGGAGCTCTTCGGCGACGTAGTTCATGAAGTGAACAACTGCGTCAGCGCCACCTGCAAAGCGCTTGCGTAGCTCAGGGTTTTGAGTAGCCACGCCCACAGGACAGGTGTTTTTATGGCAGACGCGCATCATCAAGCAACCAAGTGTGACAAGCGGTGCCGTTGCGAAACCAAACTCTTCGGCACCGAGCAGACAAGCAATAGCTACGTCGCGGCCGGTTTTGAGCTGGCCATCAGTCTCTAAGCGGACGCGGGAGCGAAGATCGTTGAGTAAGAGCGTTTGGTTTGTTTCAGCGAGGCCTAGCTCCCATGGAGCACCTGCGTGCTGGATGGAGGAGCGTGGCGATGCACCCGTGCCGCCATCGTAGCCAGAGACGAGGATACCGTCGGCCTTTGCTTTGGCAACACCTGCAGCAATCGTCCCGACGCCAACTTCGGAAACTAGCTTCACATTCACGCGTGCCTCAATGTTTGAATTCTTTAAATCGTGGATAAGCTCCGCAAGATCTTCAATCGAGTATATGTCGTGGTGCGGTGGGGGAGAGATCAGACCTACGCCGGGTGTTGTACCACGTGTCTTAGCAATTTGAGGAAGCACTTTATGTCCGGGTAATTCACCACCTTCGCCAGGCTTAGCACCTTGCACGATCTTAATTTGGATTTCGTCGGCGTTGACCAAATAGTTACTGGTCACACCGAAACGGCCAGAGGCGACTTGTTTGATAGCCGAGCGACGGCTGTCACCGTTGGCATCGGGCGTGAAGCGAGCAGGATCTTCGCCACCCTCGCCTGTATTAGACTTTCCGCCGACACGGTTCATGGCAACGGCTAGTGATTCGTGCGCTTCTTTTGAGATTGAGCCGTAGGACATGGCGCCCGTTTTGAAGCGCTTCATGATCGCTTCGACGGGCTCGACTTCCTCGATCGGGATGGCCTTTGAATCGTCGGTCTTGAAATCCATTAGGCCACGGAGCGTGAACATCTCCTTGGACTGGTCGTTGATCACTTGTGAGTATTCTTTAAATACCGCAAAATCACCCAGGCGTGTCGCCTTCTGAAGCTTGTGAATCGTGATCGGGTTGAATAGATGGCGTTCGCCTCCAGCACGCCATTGGTAGATACCGCCGGGATCTAGGTCGTCGCCACGCTCATCATCACGAGGAGCGAAAGCTTTATCGTGGCGTGCCATAGTCTCCTTGGCGATGGTGCCGAGGCCTATACCTTCCACACGTGATGCGGTTTTGGTGAAATATTTATCGACGACCGACTCGTTGATGCCGATGGCTTCGAAGATCTGTGCGCCACGGTAGGAGGCGACAGTCGAGATGCCCATCTTTGACATGGTTTTAATTACGCCGTTAAGGTTGGCCTTGAGAAAGTTGTAACAAGCTTGATCGGCGTCGACCTTGACGTCGCCACGGCTGACGAGGTGGCGAACGGTTTCGAGCGCGAGATAAGGGTTGATTGCGTTGGCACCGTAGCCAAGAAGCAGAGCGAAATGTTGAACTTCACGCGGCTCACCAGACTCGAGCACGATGGATACGCGGGTGCGCGTGCCTTGGCTAACTAGGTGGTGGTGGAGACCAGCCACTGCAAGAAGTGCAGGGATCGGTGCTTTCTTGGCGCCGACCTTGCGGTCAGATAGAATCAGAACGTTAACTCCGTCACGGATGGCGGCATCGGCATTTTCGAAGAGTTGTTCAAGGGCGGCTTCGAGGCCTTTTCCAGAGATGCGTGGATCGACAATCGCATTGTGTCCTGATTCGAGGCCACCGGCAGCCGATTCAAACAAGATTGGTAGTCGGGTAGCTTTGAAGCCCGGCAAGTCGATATGGCGAAGCTGCGCAAGCTGCTTGTGGTCGATCAGTGGGGACTCAAATTTGATCATGCGGCAGCTGTTGGCGCTCGGGCGGGTGAGATCGCCTTCGGACCCAATAAAGCTGATGCTCGCGGTAACTAGCTCTTCACGGATCGGGTCAATCGGCGGATTTGTGACCTGTGCGAAGAGCTGCTTAAAGTAATTATAGAGGAGTTGCGGTTGATCGGAGAGGACGGCGAGCGGTGCGTCGTTACCCATAGAGCCGAGCGGCTGCTTACCTGCTTCGGCGCTTGGACCAACAATGAAACGCATGTCTTCAAAAGTATAACCAAAGGCCTTCTGGCGGGTTTCGAGGGTTTCGAAATTGTCGACGGGCACTTCCTCGGCGGCGGGCAGTTCCTCAGAGTTGACGAGGTTTTCTTTGAGCCATTCGCCGTAGGGTTGCTCCGAGGCGATTTGCTCTTTCAGCTCTTCGTCGCCGACAATGCGGCCTTTTTCCATATCGATGAGGAACATGCGACCTGGTTCGAGGCGGCCTTTTTTAACCACATTGGCTGGTTCGATTCCTTCAAGAACACCGACTTCGGACGCTAGGATGACCTTGTCGTCGGTGGTCACGTAGTAGCGAGAAGGTCGTAGACCGTTACGGTCAAGCGTCGCGCCAACTTGCACGCCGTCGGACATAGCCATCGATGCGGGGCCATCCCATGGCTCCATCATGCAGGCATGGAATTCGTAAAAGTCGCGCTTCCACTGTGGCATGCTCTTGTGGCGTTCCCAGGGTTCAGGAATCATCATCATCATGGCATGTGCGAGGCTGCGCCCAGAAAGAACGAGGAACTCGAGGCAGTTGTCAAATTTCTGCGAGTCGGAGCCGTCTTCGCGGATGATCGGCAGGAGCTTCTTCAGGTCTTCGCCGAATACTTCACTGGCGAGCTGCATCTGACGGGCGTAAAGCCAGTTCTCATTGCCGCGAACGGTGTTGATCTCACCATTGTGGCAAAGGTAGCGGAAAGGCTGAGCGCGCGGCCAACTCGGAAAGGTATTGGTCGAGAAACGGGAGTGAGTCAGTGCGAGCGCTGAATCCATTGCCTCATCGGAGAGGTCAGGGAAATAGTGCTCAAGCTGTTCAGTTGTGAGCATACCTTTATAAGTCATGGTGCGGCTAGATAGCGAACCGATGTAGAAGAGTGCGTCCTCATCTTCACCCGAGTAGCGGATGCGGTGAGTCGATAGTCGGCGGACTATGTAAAGTTTGCGTTCAAAGGAGATACCCGCTTCGCAGGCGTCGCCGCGAGCAACGAAGAATTGGCGCATACAAGGCTCGCAAGCAGCTGATGCCTTGCCTAGAATTTCACTGCGGACAGGCACATCGCGCCAGCCGAGCATGCTGAGGCCTTCCTCCGCAACGATCTCTTCAATGATTGCCTCCTCGTGCCTGCGCTCTTCATCGTTTTTGGAGAGAAACACAAAACCGACACCATAATCGCCCTCAGCCGGAACTTCGAATCCCGCTTCTTTTTTGCAGACCTTCTTGAAAAAGTTGTGAGGGAGTTGGATGAAGATACCAGCACCATCCCCAGTGATTGGATCACAACCACAGCCACCGCGGTGATCGAGGTTCACGCAAATCTCGAGCGCGCCCTTAACAATACTGTGGGACTTGCGGCCTTTCATGTCGACAATCAGGCCGATGCCGCAGTTTTCGTGTTCGTTCCTGGGATCATAAAGACCCTGTGATTTGGGTGGATTGTGAGTGAATTCCATATCTGTCTATAAATATTTTAGTGCTGTATTTGTCGCCATTTGCAAACCGGATCCAAATTAAATCGAGCGCTACTATGTCAAGGACCAAAAGAAGATCTAATTTAGTCACTCAGAGTTGGCTGTCTAGGAAAAATACCCAATCTTGTTTTTGGTAGAACATTTTTCGAGCCAAATTGATGTTGAAATGACTGAAAACTTGTAGTTCCGCCTTCATTGATGAGGCTCGGAATGGATCGTCCTAATGCGAGATTCCGACCCGACTATTTGCAAAACTTAGAAAAAACGGACTGTTTTTGAGCGCATCGCCTCGTGTTCTTCATCGGTGCAGGGTGCGTTGGTGGGTGCCTCCGCCTCTGCGTTGTTCTGAGAGACTAAGCCGTTACTCAGCATGTAGTTTTCGACTTCTTCACCACTCACGTCTGCGAGCATGGAGCCATTTATTTCGACGCAGGGAGAGAGAGGTTGTCCAGATTTTTCGACCATCTCCGCATATTGAGCTGAATCGTTGATAATGTCTCGGTCTTCGTATTCGAGGCCGTATTTTTTCATGATTGCGCGGACGCCCATGCTCCAACCGCAGGTCGGTTTTAAGTATGCGATGATTTTCATAATATTGATCTGTGTGGTGGATTTTGAGAACTTGTCAACTACGAGGATTTTCGAGCCACTACCCAATCAATGAGTTTGCTCGTTTCATCTTCGTAGGCCCATGCCGCTCTGAGGAACTCAGCAGGGTGGATATTGTTTTCCTTAAAAAAGTTTCGGTCGCCCCCACAGCCATACATCGTCTCGGGTGGCAACTCGCCGCGCAGCTTAGCAATTGCTTTAGGCATAATACGCGGTAACCAGACGATGCCTACCACCTCATCGGTCTTCGGAGGGAGTGTGCTTGAATCGAGCGTATTTCCCGAGGGCTTACCTTCTTGCACGGTCAAAAAGTAGTCGCGGCGCGCTTCGCTAACCATCAAGAAGGTCTCAAAGTCTGGCTCACCTCTGGTTACGAAGTCTTCTGCATAGTCATAAACATCAATTGCCTGAAGGCCGATGGAAGCTAGCTCTGTTAAGGTCGCTTCGTCGAAGTAGCTTTCTACTTCGCGACACCCCTCCTTATATTTAGCTACCGCCCCTTCCCAAATTATTTTTAAACTTTTTTGGTATGTGTAATGATCCATACTTTATATACATAACAATGCGCGTGTGGAAAACAACCCATCTTGTTATTTTTAATCAAATGTATGGGTCTGCGAGACAATAATTGAGGCCGAAGGAGGATGTTTCCGGATTTTTTTAATCGCACTCCTGTTTGCCCGACCGATGCTTTGGGGTAATTTGCTTAAAAATATACTTTACACTATAATAGTGTGCACTAATATAGTGTAAATGAAGAATATTACCTTAAGTGCCGATGAGGATCTTATTGCCCGAGCTCGCGAGCAAGCTCGAGCCCGTCAAACTACCCTAAATCAACTCTTTAGACAGTGGCTGGCAGAGGTCGCTGAGCAAAAAGAGCGCAGTTCTAAAATTGGAGCGCTCCTCGATCGTCTAGATGGAGTCGATACAGGTGGCAATTTTAGTCGAGAGGAGATGAATGCCCGCTAAGGTATTTTTAGATACCAATGTGTTGGTTTACGCATTTGATTGGTCAGCGCCTGAAAAAAGACTAGTCGCGCAGGAGATGATCCAGCGTGAGATGGACTGGTGCATCAGCTGGCAGGTCGTGCAGGAATTTAGTAACCTTGCTTTGCATCGATTTAGAAAGCCTATGCAGCCCAAAGATCTGTGCGATTATCTAAATCTAGTTTTATTGCCGAATTGTCGGGTTATGCCGACTTCAGCCATTTATGAGCAAGCTCTGAGGATTCAGTCGCAAGCGCAATATTGCTTTTACGATAGTTTGATTGTGGGTGCTGCGCTTGCTTCAGGAGCGAAGCAGCTCTATTCAGAGGATTTACAACCAAGCGGTTTGCTCGGTGACTTGGAAATAGTAAACCCGTTTGAGTAATTAATGACTAGCAAGGACAAGCTATTCGCAAATGGCGCTCGGGATGAATAGCACTATCTTTTTCGCAACAAACCTTCAATTACCTTTGATGCACTTTTGTAAGCGTCGCTGGGGGCTTTAGGTTCGATGGTGCTGCCGGCTTCGGGTTTGCAGAACTGCCCTTCCATTTCATCTAGGTCGAGGCCTAGACTATGACTCGCAGCTCGCAGCGAAGCACCAAGTGCGACCGAGCCACTGACAGCGAGGCGTTGGACTTTCGCTTGAAAGACATCAGCGGCGACTTGGGCGATGGCATCATTTTTTGACGCGCCGCCTGTTAGATAAATGACTTCGGGTTTCAACTGCATCCAATCAGTACGTAGTTTCATGTTGATAAATTGTCCTTCCACGCAGGCGCGGATGGCAGCGTCGGCATCTTGCCAGCTTTCGAAGGCATCACTACCCTCTAGGATGGGTGCTTTGAGATCTACGCGTGGACTGATCTCGGGGCGGAAGAAGGGAACCATAATCTTGTCATCATTACCAGCGGGTGTGTTAATTAAGGCTGCGGTGAATTGACCCCAGTCGTAACCAAATTTGTCTTTAACCTCTTCGCGAGCGAGGGAACCATTGACAAAGCATTGCAGTGACATCGAGCCTCCAGCGGGATTTCCAAATACGTGGCCACAGCCTTGTGGATCAGCCACGACACCTGGCATGGCGGCGAAGAAAGTGTCGGAAGTACCGAGAGAGACGACGAGTTTACCTGGCTTACTAGCGCCCATGCCGACGAGGCTGCTAGGGTTGTCGCCCGTGAAGATGGTGATTGGTGTGTTTGAGGCAAAACCGTATTTTTGAATAAAGTAATCGGAGATTTTTCCAGCTGTGGTACTACCTTGAGCGACTTTAGGCAGTCGCTTGATTAGCTCGGGAGCGGTTGCTTCGAGTAGGTCGGTATCCCAGTCCCAATCTTGGATATTGAGCAGATTCATGCCTGCGCCGTCGCCAGTGTCGATGTCTGCCTCTGCGCCACAGAGTATAGAGCAGAGGAAGGAGCTCACTAGGTGAATACGGGCTGTTTGGCTGTAGGCTTCGGGTGAGGTTTTGTAGAAACGTCTGATTTGTGGACCGGTGAAGCGCTCGATGGCGATGGAACCAGACCTACTGCAGACGATTGAGTCACCACCGACTGCCTCGGCGATTTCTCGGCATTCCGTGCTGGTCGAACTGTCCATCCAGATGGGAGATGTGTCGCGTGTGAGACAGGGCGCGATTTGCGTGGAGAGACTTTCCTTTGTATCTAAATTATTGATACAATTTGGCCAGCGATCATTTAGGTAAACTGAGCCGTGTTGTTGGCCAGCTCCTGAGATGGCGATGACTTTAGAAAGGTCGCATTTTGCCTTTAAGTCTCCAAGTAGCTGTTCTAGCGCGTCCAGCCACATGAGTGGGTCGCTGTGGACTTCGCCTTCGGAGCCTCCTGGGATGAAGCCAGAGGGTGCTTTGTATTGCGGCAAACATTCGCCGAAATTAACGGCCGCTTCTGCGACGACGGATTGAGTGTCCGTATCGATCACGATACAGGAGCAGCTTTGAGTTGAGGAGTCGATTCCGAGTGCGTAGGGCATGATTGCAAGCGTGGAGTCAGAAGTGGATCGGGGAGATAGGCAAAGGAGCGAGAAGTGGAGAGTTTTTGATCACTCTTCACTTCTCGCTTAAGTCGGCGAGATTTTATAGAAACTCGTTAATCAAGTTTTCTAGCATTTCTTGACGTCCGCTGCCGAGGACTGGCTCGCCGTTACCGAGGGCATATTTTTCGAGTTCTTCGAAACCCACCTCGCCGGCTTCGACCTTGGAGCCGATATCCTTGTCGAATGTGCTATAGCGTGCATCGACAAAGTCTTTTAGTCGGCCATCTTCACGGATCGCGTGGGCGACTTTGAGGCCACGTGCGAAGGCATCCATGCCGCCGATGTGGGCATGCATTAGGTCGATCGGTTCGTGAGATTCACGGCGGCGCTTGGCGTCGAAGTTGAGGCCGCCAGTTGTGAGGCCACCCATTTCGAGCACGCAGAGCATGACCTGTGTGGTCAAGTAGATGTCGGTCGGGAACTGATCGGTGTCCCAGCCGATGAGCTCGTCGCCACGGTTGGCGTCGACACTGCCGAGCATGTTGGCGTTGTTGCAAACGGTGAGTTCGTGTTGCATCGTGTGTCCAGCCAGCGTGGCGTGGTTCGTCTCGATGTTCAATTTAAAGCGATCCATGAGACCGTATTCGCGGAGGAAGTTTAGACAAGCCGCGGAGTCGCTGTCATACTGGTGAGTGGATGGCTCACGTGGCTTTGGCTCGATGTAGAAGGGGCCGTCGAAGCCGATTTTATCTGCATGAGCGATAGCCATGTGCAGAAAGGCAGCGAGGTGGTCTAGCTCGCGCTTCATGTTGGTATTGAGTAGTGTGCTGTAGCCTTCGCGACCGCCCCAAAATGTATAGCCGAGGCCGTCGAGTTCTTTCGTGCATTCAAGAGCTTTTTTGACTTGCGCAGCTGCATAGGCAAATACGTTGGCATCTGGCGACGTGGCGCCTCCTTGCGAATAGCGTGGATGGGAAAAGAGGCAAGCTGTGCCCCAAAGCAACTGGACGCCGGTTTCCTTTTGCTTGGCCTTGAGTTTGGCGACGACGGCGTCAAGCGCTGCGTTGGAGGCGGCTAGATCGCCGAGTTCGGGGGCGATGTCGCGGTCGTGCCAGCAGTAAAAGTCGATACCAATTTTCTCGAGAAATTCAAAGAATACGTCGACGCGAGTGACGGCGTTTTCGACGGAGTTTGAACCATCATCCCAGGGCATGACGGCAGTTCCAGCACCAAAGGGGTCGCCGAGTTCGTTGCGCATGACGTGCCAGTAGGGCGCGGCGAAACGAAGGTGATCCTTCATTGATTTTTCACCGACTATCTCGTCGGGATTGTAGTGCTTGAAAGCAAGTGAGCTCTTAGAGCTGGTGCCTTCAAATTGGATTTTGTCGCAGTCGAAATGTGGCATAATGTAATGTGGCGCTGGGCGCTGATTTGGTTAGTTGAGTTAGGAGAATTTGACTGGGCGCTCAATCAACCCAGCTTCTTAGCCCATAATACCAAATTGACCGAGTAACTGACACCGCAAAATGCGATTATATTCTGTTGATTTACGCCAAATTGTATTTTGAACTGATGTTTGATGAGCCAGCAAATTGCCATAGTCATGTCCGAGGTTTTTTTGCGCCGCCTGACGCCTGCATTGATGCCTTTCGTGCGTCGAGAGCATGACTTTCGAATTGTAAGTATCCACCGACCCATCAATGAGTTATTGGATTTGCTTCGCGAGTTGAATCCACGTGGACTGATCACCGAATGGTTACCCGAGGTGACCGAGGCGATGCTCAAGCTCGATCTACCCACCGTGATCGCAGACACGGACTATAGCTATCCAGGCGTCGTTAGTATTGATGTGGACGACCGCGCAGTGGGTGCAGCCGCGGCCGAGGCTTTTCTACAAGCAGGATTTCGCAGTTTTGCTTGTTTGGGTAATGGCTCGCCCTATTCGGGGCAACGAATAGACGGTTTTTTGCAAGCGGTAGATTTTCCTGTGTCAGTACACACAGAGACGGCTTTTGAAGATGCGCGCTATAGCGAACACTTTGTCGAACCGAGCGATTCGCTGCGCGCTTGGTTGGAGTCGCTTCCCAAGCCTGTAGGCATTTTTGCGGTGCACGACCCTTTGGGGCGTTTTCTTTGTAGCAGCTGTTTGCAACTCGGCATCGCGGTGCCAGAGCAGGTAGCTGTGATAGGCGCGAATAACGATGAGCTAGTCTGCGGGCTAAGCCACCCGATGCTTTCAAGCGTGGCGATCCCATGGGATGCGATCGGTGCTCTGGTGGGGGAGTCGATGCAAGCTTTGTTATTCAAAAAGAAGCTTGCGCCTGAGCCGGTTCTTGTCGCACCCAGCGGCGTGGTCATGCGGCACTCGGCCAATCACCTCGCAGTGGATGATCCGCAGTTGCGCCGAGCGATGTCCCACCTTTCCGAACGCCTGCAAGACTCTATTAACATTGGGCAGATGTGTGATGACTTACGGATTGCCCGGCGCAGCTTAGAACGCAAGTTTAGGGAGTTTTACCGTTGCTCGCCATGGGAGATGCTGTGTCGATTACGTATCGCTCGTGCAAAGCAGTTGCTTGCGCAGACGAATCATCCGATCGGAGTGATCTCGGATTTGTGTGGCTTCAACGATGCCGAGCGAATGGCTGCGGTCTTCAAGCGGGTCGCTGGCGAGCCACCATCAAGTTTCCGTAAGACACGTGTATGAGTGTCCCCAAGATTTTTTGCGCTCACGGGAATTTGATCTTATTCAGGTGCTCACAATCATCCAGTAGGCAGGCCCTTACTCTACGCTATTAGTAAACGTCGCGCAGATAACGTTTATCAGTTTTCAGATTTTTGACGTAGGCCGCGGCTTCTTCGTTACTTTTGCCACCCTCTTTTTCGATAATTTCGTGCAGTGCCATATCGACATCTGTTGCCATGCGACTGGCGTCACCACATACGTAGAAGCTCGCCCCTTTTTCCAGCCACTCGTAGAGTTCCGCGCTGTTCTCACGCATGCGATCTTGCACGTAGACCTTTTTCTCTTGGTCACGTGAGAAGGCGACGTCCAACTTGGTCAAAACGCCGTCGGCGAGGTAATCCTGCCACTCGGTCTGATAGAGAAAATCTGTGAGGTAGTGCTGGTCACCGAAGAAGAGCCAATTTTGGCCTTTCGCTCCGACGGCTTTGCGCTCTTCCACAAAGGCGCGGAAGGGAGCGATACCGGTGCCAGGACCAACCATGATTATTGGAGCATCGTTGTCAGCAGGGATCTTAAAGTGTTTGTTCGCAGTGACGAAGACGTCGGCCTTGTCACCCTCAGCGATGCGGTCCGACAAATAAGTAGAGCAGACGCCTTTGCGCTGACGACCATGGGTATCGTATCTGACGACGCCTACGGTGAGATGAACTTCGCCTGGGTGCGCCTTTGGACTGGACGCGATCGAGTAGAGCCGTGGCGGCAGTTTCCGCATGATACCGACCAGAGCATTGGCTGTGATCCCTTTGGCTGGAAAGTCGTTCAGCACATCGATGATCTCGCGACCATGGAGGTAGGCTTGTAGGTCGGTTTTTTTAGCAGGGTCTAACATGGCTGCAAGTTTCGTGTCTTTTACGATCTCGTTGTAGCGCTTTAATACAGGTAGGGATATTGCCGTCACATCGAGATGGCTTGTTAGGGCTTCTTTCAAGGTGTATTCTTGCTCTTTGATTTTTACGGGTGCGTCGGCAACGAGCTTAGTCGTTTCGATGATCGCGTTGACTACATCTTCTGCGTTGTGTGGCACGACTGCGAGGGCGTCGCCAGTTTCGTATTCGAGACCAGAGCCTTCGAGGTTAAATTCTAGATGGATGGTTTCCTTGGCGGAACCTTCCCCGTTAAGCATGACGCGCTCAGTCAGTTCGGAAGGATAAGGATTTTTGCGGGAGTATTTGACTGGCGCAGCAGCGACTGCAGGCGCTGCTACTGCAACGGATGCAGGAGGTTTAACTTCGACTTCGAGCACACCGAGCGCGCCTTTGTGCCATTTTGCAAAATCATCGTCATAGTCTACATCGCAATCCACGCGGTTGTAGATGCGCTTCGCGCCAAGGCCTTCGAGGCGAGCGTCGAAGTCGATACCCATTTTGCAAAACTCCTCGTAACTGGTGTCACCGAGACCAAGGACAGAATAGCGAGTATTGGGCAGTTTGGGTGCTTGGTCGCCCATGAAAGCTTCGTAAAAATCGGTCGCGGTTTCGGGAGGGTCGCCCTCACCCCAAGTGCTGACGATTACGAAAAGATTTTGAATGTCTTTCAGTTTGGCGACCTTAACGTCGGCCATATTAACCGCTTTCGCTTTGTAGCCCTTACTCTTCGCTGCTTTCACGGTAAGGTCGGCGAGATTCTCGGAGTTGCCCGATTCAGTGCCGTAGAGAACGGTCAGTTCGGGGGTAGCGCCACCAGTTGACCGTAGGTCGCTGATATATCCCTCAATCCAGAGTAACTGATCGGCTTGGAGGCCTTCGAGAAGACTGTTCAGCGAAGCCACTCGCTCGGGGGCGAGGGGTGCAGTCTGCGGGACTAGTGGATCGGTGGTGCTCATATTTCTGCTTGGGAAAAGGCTTTTAAGTAAGCACAGATCGCCCGAAACGCTAGCCTATTTCTACGTTTTCAGCCCTTTTCTTAGGTTTTTGAGTGACAAACCTAAGAAAGGGCTAAAAAATAGTATTTCTTACAAACAAGAGTGCTTCTGCGTTTGCATCGGGCGAAAGAAGCGACTTATTGATAATTAATTATGATTTCTGACAGCCAATCTGCTCCACAACTTCACAAGAACGAAGGAATCAAAACCCGCAGTAACTATCTCCGGGGTACCATTCTTGAAGGCATCGCTGACAGTTCGAACGGATCCATCGCGGCCGACGATCAGCAGCTATCTAAATTCCACGGGCTCTACCAGCAGGACGATCGCGATGTGCGTGCCAAGCGCCGCAAGCATAAGCTGGATAAAGCCTACGCCTTCTTGGCTCGTATCTGCCTGCCTGGTGGCGTTTGCACCCCCGAGCAATGGCTGGTAATGGACAAACTCGCTAACTACTGCGCATTCAACACGCTGAAAATCACTACTCGCCAAGCCATCCAGTTGCACGGTATCTTGAAGGGAAACCTCAAGGAGGTGATCAGTTCGTGTAATGAGGTCGCCATGACTACGCTCGCCGCATGTGGCGATGTAAACCGCAACGTCATGTGCAACCCGAATCCTTTTGCCTCGGAAATTCACACTGAAGTGCAACGCGTGACCGAGCAGATCGACGCGCACCTTAAACCGCAGTCCCCAGCGTTTTCAGAGATGTGGCTCGACGGTGAGCCGATCAAGCTAACCGTTCCACTAGCTGCCAAGCGTTCGCTCGATTGCAAGGGCGACGAAGTTGAACCACTTTACGGTACAACCTACCTGCCGCGTAAGTTCAAGATCGCCATGGCCATCCCGCCCTACAACGACGTCGACGTCTTCGCGCATTGCCTCGGCTTCATTGCGATTGTCGAAGATGGCAAGCTGCTCGGCTTCAATGTCTCCGTCGGTGGAGGCATGGGTATGACGCATGGCAACGAAAAGACTTTTCCGCGTCTCGCCGAAGTCATTGCCTTCTGCACGCCTGATCAAGCGGTCGCTGTAGCCGAAAAGATCGTTACCATCCAGCGCGACCATGGTAACCGTGAGGACCGCGCCAACGCCCGTTTCAAATACACCGTCGAACGCCTTGGTAAGGACTGGATCCGCGAAGAGCTAGAGAAACGTCTCGGCTACAAGCTCGAAGATGCCCGCGACTATAAATTCGTCAGCAACTGCGACCGTTACGGCTGGAGTGAAGGCGTTAATGGGAAATGGCACCTCGGCCTTTTCATCGAAGGCGGTCGAGTAGTCGATCTAGATGACAAGCTGCTCAAGACGGGCATGCTTGAAATTGCCAAAGTGCACAAAGGCGAGTTTCGCCTGAGCGCGAACCAAAATCTCATTATCAGCAACGTCGCCGCCGAGGATAAAGCTATCATCGACTCAATGGTCGAGCAATACGGTCTCGACGCTTATAAGACTGCCTCTGGCATGCGCCGTAGCCAGATTGCCTGCGTGGCACTGCCCACCTGCGGCCTCGCTCTTGCCGAGTCTGAACGCTACTTGCCTAATTTAGTTGGCGACCTCGATGTCATCCTTGAAGAGGCCGGTCTACGAAATGACGAAATCGTCATCCGTTCCACTGGTTGCCCCAACGGTTGTGGCCGTCCTTACCTCGGCGAGATTGGCCTGGTTGGTAAAGTCCCCGGGAAGTATAATCTTTACCTAGGTGCTGGTTTTGACGGCGAGCGTTTGAACAAGCTCTACCGTACCTCCATCACTCACGAACAGATTATCGAGGAGCTTAAGCCCATTCTCATTAGCTACGCCAAAGAGCGCGAAGAGGGCGAACGCTTTGGCGATTTTACCATCCGCAAAGACTACGTTAAAGCGACCACTGCGGGTAACAATTTTCACGCAAACATAGCTTAGATCCACTCTAAAATAAGCGAATTTTTCCGTTCTTCCCCTTCAAAATAGGTCTGCATGAAATCACTGCAAAAACTCTCACTTATCGTCCTCTCTGTATGCCTCTTCACCGCATGTAGTCAAGAAACCAAGCAGGAGTTGAAAGAAGCGGCTGACGCCGTCACTGCCGAATCCAAAGAGCAGTTATCTGAAATGGCCGACAAGGCCAAAGGCCAAGTGACTGATACTGCCGAAGTGGTCAAATCCAAGACGCAAGAGATTGTAGACAAGGCCTCCGAAGAGGTCGCGGAGGTGAGGGTTGCCGCCGCAGAGAAGATGGAAAAAATTATTCAAGATACTAGCGAAGAAGTTACCGAACTTAAAGCCGCAGCCGATGCCAAGCTGCAAGGCATGTTTAAGCAGAAGGAAGAAGCGCCCGCTGAGCTTGAGTAGTGTAAAGTTTTTTGAATAATGGCACGACTAGTTTGTAAACGCTCAGCTCATCGCTTTATTTTTCACTCATGATAACACTTCTTTCCCCTGCCAAGTCGCTTGACTATGAATCGCCATGCCTCACCGAGCGATCAACTCAAATACGCCTGCAGTCAGATACGGCTGTGCTCATTGATCAGCTCAAAGCGCTTTCCTCCGAAGAGGTCGGATCACTCATGAATATCAGTGACAAGCTTGCCTTGCTCAATCACGAGCGCTTTCAAAACTTCGCACCATCCTTCACTAAAAAGAATAGCCGACAAGCAATCTTGGCATTTACAGGTGATGTCTACCAAGGCATGAATCTGAGCGAGTGGTCCGCAGACGACTTTGCGACAGCTCAAGAAAATGTTCGCATCTTGTCAGGGCTCTATGGAGTGCTCCGTCCGCTTGATTTGATGCAACCCTACCGACTTGAAATGGGCACCTCACTTGCGAACGCGCGAGGTAAGAATCTTTATCATTTCTGGGGCGATCGCATCACGGGCTTGCTAAACAGGGATCTTGAAAAATCCCATTCTAGTGTCGTAGTGAACTTAGCCTCGAATGAATATTTTTCCTCAGTTACCCCGTCAAAACTGAACGGCCAACTCATCAGTCCAGTGTTCAAAGACGAAAAGAAGGGGAAGTATAAAATTATCTCCTTCTACGCAAAGAAAGCTCGCGGTATGATGGCGGATTACATCGTAAAAAACGAGTTAAAGAAATCGGAGGATTTGCGAGAATTCTCAACTGCAGGTTATGCCTACGATGCCGAAAGCTCGACCGTGGGCAAACCAGTTTTCCTGCGCTCTGAACTTGTTGCGAGTCAGCAGTAGTTGATCAGTTTGGGGAGAGCCAGTACCATGGTTTGTCGGCATCCACGCCATCGCTGAAAATGATCATGATAAGCTTGAACTGATTGGCGGTCCTATAGAAATCTAGGAGATGTAGTCTGCCGTCACACTGCCTTTCGCATTTTTGAGTCCATCCACTTTGCCTTGATATAGAAGCTCACCGCCGGCTTCACCACCCTTGGGGCCGATCTCGATTAGGTAGTCGGCATCCTTGATCACTTCGAGGTGGTGCTCGATCACAATCACGGTGTGGCCCTTGTCCACAAGGCAATGGAGAAGCTCAATCAAGCGCTCGACGTCTGCTAGATGGAGGCCGATGGTGGGCTCTTCGAGGATGTAAAGATTGCCTTGGCCTTTGTTGTATTGGCGCTCTTTAAAGGTGGGCATGCCTTTGGCTAGTTCGCTCACGAGTTTAAGGCGTTGGGCTTCACCGCCGGAGAGGGTGGGCGAGTATTGTCCTAGCTTGATGTAGCCAAGTCCTGTCTCTACCATCAATTCCATGAGTTTACTCAGTTGGGTGTGAAAACTGAAGAACTTTGCCGCCTCTTCGAAGCTCATTTGTAGAACGTCGGCGATGCTCTTGCCATGCCAGCGCAGCTCGTCGAGTTCGGCGCCATAGCGGCGACCGTTGCAGTCCTCGCAAGTCACGTAGGCGTCGGGCATGAAGTTCATTTCTAGTTTCACGCGACCAGCACCTTTGCAAGTTTCGCAACGCCCACCCTTGGTATTAAAAGAGAAAGTGCTAGGCTTGTAACCGCGCATGTTGGCCTCGGGTAGCTTGGCAAAAATGTCCCGTATAATATCGAAGGCACCGATGTAAGTCGCAGGCGTGGAGCGCGGGGTTTTGCCAATAGGAGATTGGTCGACCTCGATCAATTTGCGAATTGTTTCTGCGCCTTGAAGAGACTTGAAACAATCCGAAGCAGTGAGGGGCTTTGATTGGGCAGTCAGTTTTGCTGATTTGGTTTCGATGGCAGCGTTGACTAATGGCTTTAATAAGTCGCGAATCAGAGTACTTTTACCTGCGCCGGAAACACCACAGACGACGTTGAGACGCTGCTTTGGGATTTGTAGATCGAAGCCTTTAAGATTTCGTAGGGCGGCACCTCGTAGTATAATCCATTGCTCCTTACTGTTCTTTTTTCGCGGGCTCCATTTGGTGGGCAGCGTGCGGTGCTCACCGCGGAGTGGGTGCTGCATTTGCTTTCGTAAATACTGCGCAGTGAGGGAACGCTTGCTTTTCTTAATTTTTGACAGACTACCTTTGGCTACGATCTCACCGCCATGAACACCGGCGGCGGGGCCTAGGTCGAGAATTTGGTCAGCCCTTCGCATGGTGGCCTCGTTGTGCTCAACGATGACAAGGGTATTACCTCGTTTACGTAATTGATCGAGGGATTCTAGGAGCTTCGCATTGTCCCGTGCGTGCAGACCAATGGACGGCTCGTCGAGGACGTAGAGCACGCCTGATAAGTTTGATCCGAGTTGCGCGGCTAGACGGATGCGTTGAGCTTCACCCCCGGAAAGTGTAGCGGTGGCGCGATCGAGGCTGAGGTAGTTGAGCCCGACACGATCCATGAAGCGCATGCGCTCTTCGATCTCGGGAAGGAGTTCGTCGAGGACCGGCTTTGAGCGTTTGTTTGTCTTTAGGTTCTTGAGAACCAAGAGCAACTGTGAGGGCGTGAGTTTTAAAAGTTCAGGTAGTGAAACGTTCTTACTAAGTCCTAATTCGTAATCTTTGATTCTTGATTTGAGTGGTAACTTGACGGCACTGCTAAGCGCATTTAGCCGCTTGCCACAACAGTCGGGACAGGTGGCACCGTCTTCAAGGTCGTCGAGGTGATCGAAGGAAGTTTTCGTCCCTGTCGCGGGCTCTTCGCGAGCTTCGGCAGACATCCAGTCAAAGAGTTGGCCATAGCCGCGACATGTGGTACACCAGCCGCGCGGGCTGTTCCACGAGAAGTGCTTTGGGTCTAGCTCAGGGAAAGCTTCGCCTGTAGTCGTGTCGGTGCGCTTGGTCGAGAGGCGAGAAATGGTTTCTCCTTTGGACGACATAAGGAAGGCGCTGCCTTTTCCAAATTTTAAGGCTTCATTAAGGCTTTGAGTAATGGTGAGCGGTGAGAGGTGATTGGTGAGTTTGCTTATGACCAGATCGATGTCGTGCTCGACATATCGGTCTAGCTTTTTGAAGTCGTCGAGGTGGACAACTTTGCCGTCGATGCGGAGCATCGTATAGTCATGCTCCCGAGCCCAATTTGCGAGTGGTTCGTGGTGGCCTTTGCGTCCACGAATGAGTGGCGCGCAGAGGTAGAGAGTCTTTAACTTAGAATCGGCGAGTAAGCTTCTTAGGCGTTTCTGGAGAGTTTTCTCGCTTTGACTGACGACAGCCTCCCCACTTATCGGGGAATGCTGGATACCGATGCGTGCATAGAGCAAGCGCAAGTATTGGGCGACCTCAGTGATGGTGGCGACAGTGGACTTGCGGGTGCCTCTGGTGACTCGTTGCTCAATTGCGACGGTGGGGGCGATACCGTGCACCTCGTCGACTTCAGCACGAGACATTTGTTCGACGAATTGACGCGCGTAGGCGGACATCGATTCCATGAAGCGGCGTTGGCCCTCGGCAAAGACGATGTCGAAAGCGAGGGTGGATTTACCTGAGCCGGAGACGCCAGTGATGACCGTGGTTTTGTTGTGCGCGATCTCGCAGGAGATGTTTTTGAGATTATTCTGTCGGGCGCCCTTGATGCGTAAAACCTTGTTCCTTGCTTGTTGATTGTAGGCGACTGGATCCTCGGCGGCTAGTTTGCTGGACGTCGAATTTTCGCTGATTGCTTCGCTTAGGTAGTCCGCGGTTTCGCACTCAACTTCGATGATTTGCTCGGGAGTGCCTTCGGCGATGATTTGTCCGCCAGCGGAACCAGCTTCGGGGCCTAATTCCACGATCCAGTCGGCGACTTTAAGAATATCGAGATTGTGCTCGATCACGATGAGAGAGTTGCCGGCATCAACCAGTCCTTGGAGCACGCCTATGAGTCGTTTAACGTCGGCTCGATGGAGACCGGTGGTGGGCTCGTCTACGAGAATAAGTGCGTGTGAACCAGCACCACTCTGACTGGGTGAGCTAGTCAGCCGTTCTTTGGGCGAAGGGGAGTTTTTGATCTTACCTAGATAGCGGACAAGTTTTAGGCGTTGGGATTCACCCCCTGAGAGGGTGTTAAGAGGCTGACCGAGCTTCAGGTAGCCTAGGCCGACTTCGACTAGTGGCTGGAGGCAGCGGATAATTTTAGCCCGCGCTGAGCTTGTCGAATGGGGACAATCTCCGAAAAAAACCACGGCCTCGGCGATGTCGAGTTCTAGGATGTCGGCGATGCTTTTACCGTTAAACTCAATTTCGAGGACTTCGTCTTTGAAGCGCTGGCCTTCGCAGCTTTCGCAGGGGACGAAGAGATCGGAGACGAACTGCATTTCGATGCGCTCAAAGCCTAGGCCAGAGCAAGTGGGGCAACGTCCGTCGCCGCTATTAAATGAAAAATGTCCTGGTCCCATCCCAGCAGATTGGGCGGTCTCAATCTTGGCGAAGAGCTTCCGAATCTCATCCCAAGCCTTGCTGTAGCTAGCAGGATTAGAGCGGGGAGTTTTGCTGACTGGGCTTTGGTCGATTAGGACGACATCAGAGAGCGGGAGAGTGGACTCAATGTCTTTGATTGAAGCGGGCTCTTCGACGATGAGGCCTTTTCGCACCAGTAGGTTTTGGTAGATTACGTTGTTGAGCAGCGTGCTTTTTCCAGAGCCGGAAACCCCACTCAGGCAGACGAAGCGTTGTTGCGGGATGTGAACAGTCAGACCATTGAGGTTGTGCTTGGTCGCATTGTAGATTGATGGTTGGGG